>CAMFLG010000468.1 GCA_945957495.1 uncultured Pseudorhodobacter sp.
AGCGTCAGATGTGTATAAGAGACAGTCACTGTCCAACCCTCGTTTGCGGCTTCCCATTGCTTGATGTATTTCTCGTGGACCGGGTCAATGCTGTCGCCGCAATAGATCCAGCTGATGTCGCCAGCCAGCGCGGGCAGCGCGGTGGTGCTGGCCAGCGCAAGGCCGATCAGGCTTTTCCGAATAAGGCTTGTCACTTTGTCATTCTCCCGATTGTGGTGGTTTATTGTTTCACCGCGCCTGCGGTCAGTCCGCCGACGAGATAGCGTTGCAGGAAGAAGATGACGACCATCGCAGGGGCGATCCCTACGAAAGACGCGGCCATCAACTCGTTCCAGATGACCTCTTGCTTGCCGAAGTAAGCATAAAGGCCAATGGGAAGTGGCATGAATTCCGTTTTGGAATTGAAGGTCAGCGCAAAGATGAACTGCTGCGAATAGGCGCCGATGAAGGTGACGATAGCCACCACGATGATGCCAGGTCGCGCGATGGGCAAGATCACTCGCCGGAAGGTGTAGAACTGGCTGGCGCCGTCCATATAAGCCGCTTCGTTCAACTCTATCGGAATGCGCTTCATATAAGTCCGCAGAAGCCAGATCGCCGAGGGGATCAGAAAGGCTGCGCCGGGGATGATCATGGCGAAATAGGTGTTCAGCAGCCCAAGTGTGCGCATCAACCGGAAAAGCGGGATCAAAAGCACTGCCCCCGAAAACATGCTGACGGCCAGAAACCCACCCAGCACCAGCCCCATGCCCTTGAAATCAAACCGGGCAAAGGCATAGGCGGCGGGCACCACGAGCAAAAGCACGATCACAGTGGCAATGGTCGAGATAAAGAACGAATTGAACACATAGCGCGCGAAGCCGGGCACGCGATCCCACATGGTGATATAGGCGGCAAAAGAGCCGTTCTTGGGCCAGAAGCTGTAGGGCGAAGAGAAAAGCTGCGCCAAGGGTTTCAGACTTACCAGAAAGCCTTCGATGAAGGGCGAAAGCAGGAAGAACAGAAAGACAAACAACCCCACATAAATCAGCACGATATTCAGCCAGGAATAGCGGTCGATCATCGCGCGGCTGTCTTTTGATCCGAATGCCATGGCGCCGCCCCCTATGCCTGATCTGTGGCCGCGATGCGGCGCGTGATACGGAAATAGGCCACGCAGAAGGCCGAGAGGAACAGGCAGATCACGACGGCCCGCGCCGCGCCCTCGCCATATTTTTTCGAGCCTATGGCCGTTTGATATGTGTCGATGATCATCGTCGTGGTGCTACCCGAGGGGCCGCCCTGCGTGAGGATCCAGATAATGTCGAAAGAGTTGAACGTGGCAATCAGCGACAGCATGGACATGGTGATCACTGCCGGCATCATCAGTGGCACGGTGATGCGGCGAAAGCGGGTCCAGCGATTTGCGCCATCGGTCCAGGCGGCCTCGTAAAGATCCTTCGGGATAGATTGGATCGCGGCAAGGAAATAGATCGTTACCATCGGCACGCCGATCCACACATCCGTCACGATGGTTGCCCAATAGGCGGGCCGTCCGTAAGCCAAGAATGCCACCGGGCCATCCACCAGCCCAAATCGTTGCAGAAGGCCCGAAATCATCCCGAACTGGCCATTGTACATCCAGCCCCACATGAAAATGCCAATTGCCATCGGCACAATCCAAGGTGGCATGGTCAGAATACGGAACAGATTGCGCCCCGGCACGGCGGCATTCAACAGCACTGCGCCAAAGGTGCCGATCACCATCTTGAACAGCACGGAAAAGAACGTCCAGGTGAAGGTGCGGGTGATCACCTCAAAGAACGTGTCCGTGTAGATCTTGGAGTAATTCCGCCAGCCGACATAATTGGTCACTTTTTTCAGCGAAGCATCGGTAAAGGAAAGACGGAACGTCTCTACCAGTGGCCAAGCCACGATGATCAAAACGTAAATAATCGCTGGTGCGAGAAGCAGCCACGCAAAAATCATGTTTGAGCGTGACTTGATCATGCCTCAGACCGCCTTCCGTGCCAGTGCTTCATCATATCTGTCCCAGACCGGGCGCAGGTCGATCACCTGCCGTGTGCGGCGCGCGTCGTCGGTGGCCAGCGCCAGAATCCCCGCCTCCAGCGCATCCAGCGCCGAAACCGGTGTCGGGCCGCCTTGCATCACATTGGCAATCACGCCCTCGGCCATCTTTTCATCCGCGCCATAGTGCTGCGAAAGGGCGGTGGCCTTGTATTCCACCTCTTGCACCCGCTTTTCGCTCAGCACATCCGTCACCTTGAGGAAGCCACGGATGAAATCGCCTTCAGCCTGCCCCTTGGTGCCGAAAACGGCAAAGCGGCGGAATTGATCGGGCGCATTCAGGTTGGTGTGAAAGTTCATTCCCACCCCATTGGCATATTCGATGATGGCTACCTGATAGTCGATGATGTCCCCATCCGAGTCAAAGACCTTGTCAGAGCCATTCCAGCCCGAAGGTTTGCGATGATACAGGCTCATGTCGTTGACGCCCTCAAGCTGGGGGTCATTTTCGGGCACAAAGGTCTTGCGGCCGCCAAAGCTTGCCACTCGCTCGGGCCGCGCACCGATAAGGCCGTTGTAAAGATCAAGGTCGTGGCAGCACTTTTCCAGCATGAAGCTGCCCGACCACTTTTCATAGCGCCGCCAGTCGCGCATGAAGAAGGCGCCGTGATAGGGGAAAATATGCTCTGCCGCCTCGATGGAGACGATCTTGCCAAGCAGGCCTGCGTCCCGCGCCGCCAGAAGATCGCGGTAAAGCGGCGCATAGCGCAGCACAAGGCCAACCAGAAGATTGTCTGACCCATGCTTGCCCAAGAGCGCGGCCAGTTCGTAAGTCTGCGCGATGGTCGATACGATGGGCTTTTCTGAAAAGACCTTCACGCCCGCCTCAAGCCCAAGCCGGATATGATCAAGATGCAGGTGATTGGGCGAGCCGATCATCAAAAGGTCAAAGCCCCCGGCCCTGACCAGTTCTTCAGGCG
>CAMFLG010000469.1 GCA_945957495.1 uncultured Pseudorhodobacter sp.
GTTGTAAACGCGGCGGCAGAAAACCGCCGTTCGGTAAACAGTGAAATTCTGTTTCGCCTTGAGGCCAGCCTTCAGAAGCCGGGCCTTGAAATCACCCACGGGCACCTGTTGCCCTGCCCCTGCGGCGCGGGCCGTCCTGATCAGACGTTGGCGCAAGGCGTCCATGGGCCGGTGCATCAGGTGGAATGCGGCTGCGGAAGATTTGCCGTTGATCTGACCGAGGATGGCGCGGCCCTGCGCTGGAACGCCCTCGTTCGCGGGAAGGCGGTGGCGGCATGATCTGGCGTCAAATCTATCTGCGCCCCTGCGACTGCTGCGGGCGCGACGTGGCGCGGGTGTTTCCCTGCGCTGATGGCTGGAAGGTATCCTGCGACATGGATGCGGGCGGCTGCGGCACGGACGTGCAGGCGGCGGCGTCTGAGGCGCTGGCCGTAGATCGGTGGAACAACGTGCCAAGCCCCGCCGCGCAGGCGCTGGTTATCGCGGCGGCACGGAGGGCGATGGCATGAGCAAGGGCAAGGTTATTCCGCTGAAGGAAACCGCAGACGATAAGGCGGTGCGCCGTGCCGCAATGGAAAATTCCGGCAAACGCCTGCTGGAAATCATCCTTGGTGTTGAGGGCATCATCGAAAAGGAACAGGCGCTGGCCGACGAAAAGAAGGCGTGCTTTGCCGCTGCAAAGTCGGACGGTTACGACGCAAAGGCCATGCGCAAAGTGATCAAGCGGCGGGCGATGGACGAAGCCGCAATCTCTGCCATGCATGAACTTGACGCGGTGGTGGATACCTACCTTGCGGCACTGGCCGAGGCGGCCGGGGGTGAAGAATGAAGCCGGAGCCGATCTTCGCAAGCGAGGCCAGTGCGGCGCGGTTGCTGGATATGAAGCCCGCCGAATTTCGCGCGCAAGTGCAGGCGGGCAACCTGCCCCGCCCGGTGTTGATCGGGCCGATTGAACGGTTCGACGTGGACGAGCTGTGCCGCGTGGTTCGGGGCGATCCGGTTGGGGGTGGCATGGAATGGTGAGGCCGAAAAAGTACCTCTGGACCCCGAACAAGCGCGATTACTACTACCGACGCGCGGGCCGCACAGTGCGCATTCATGCGACCTATGGCACCGAAGAATTCGACCGTGAGTATTGGGCGATACGCGGCGGCAAGAGCCCCGGCACCCGGCAGACATGGGCCGCGCTGGTGGCTAGCTATTGCAAATCGGATCGGTGGTTAAACCTGAAATCCCGGTCGCGGGGCGATTACCAACTCGTCCTGGACTACCTGCTAGAGAAGAACGCGCAAAAGGAAGTGCCGCGCCTGAAGCGGTCTGACATTCTGGCCGCGATGGAGGCGAACCGCCACCGCATCCGGTTTGCCAACTATATCCCGCAAGTCCTGTCTGTGCTGTGCGAACACGCGATAGACCTTGGCTGGCTGACCACAAACCCGGCCAAGGGCACCCGGCGCATGACCATGCCGGACGCGCGCAAGCGGGTGCATCTGCCTTGGACCGACACGGCGGTTGCCAAGTGGCGGGCTGAGGCGCGACCCCTGCCCCGTCTGATCTTTGAAATTGGCGTGGGCAGCGTTCAGCGCCCCGCCGATTGGTGCCGGTTCCGCTGGTGCGACTATGACGGCGACACGCTGCAAGTGGTGCAGGGCAAGACGGGCAAGGGCCTGACCCTGCCCTGTACCGAGGCGCTGCGGGCCGCGCTGGACGCCGCGCGGCCTTACCCCTGCGACCCGTCAAACACCATCCTGCGCAACACCCATGGCGACCCGCTGACCTATCCCGCCATGGCGGCGGTGATGCTGGCCGAGCGGCGGCGGTTGGGCCTTGAGGTACATGACCTTCACGCCCTGCGCTATCGAGGCGTGATGGAATTGGCCTTGGCCGGGTGCAGCGACGACGAGATAGCGGCCTACAGCGGCCACGCCTCGAAAGACATGATCCGCAAGTATGCGGGCCAAGCGCGGCAAGTCACCCAAGCGCAGAGTGCGCGCAACAAGAGGCGGTGAACAGATAACGCCCAAAACGTGAACTGATAACACGATTGATAACCCTTGACGGCAGGAATGGAAAAAACTAATGGGAACAACAGCGAGGCGGGTTGGCGGAGAGGTTACGTACCGGATTGCAAATCCGTGTAGACCGGTTCGATTCCGGTACCCGCCTCCAGAGTTCTTCCTTAGATCAGCCAGCCACGCCCCTGCCCTGCGGGACGCCCGGTAGCACGCACAGCATTTCATACAGCAGGTTCGCGCCAACCAACGCCGTATTGCCTGATGGGTCATAAGGTGGCGAAACCTCCACCAGATCGCCACCGATCAGATTAAGACCGGCACAGCCGCGCACAATCTCCAGCCCTTGCCAGATCGTCAGCCCGCCCGGCTCTACCGTGCCGGTGCCGGGCGCAAAGGCGGGGTCAAGGCTGTCGATGTCATAGCTCAGATACACCGGCGCATCGCCGATCTTGGCCCGGATCTCGGCCATCAGCGGTTTCAGCGATTTGTGCCAGCATTCTTCCGCCTGCACCACGGTCCAGCCGTTGAGGCGGCCCCAGTCGAAATCGTCCGGGCTATAGCCGGTGCCCCGCAGCCCGATCTGGAAAACCTTTTCGTTGATCAGGCAGCCATCCTCAAAGGCGCGACGAAACGGGCAGCCATGCGCGACCTTTTCGCCAAACATCGTGTCATTGATGTCGGCATGCGCATCGACGTGGATCAAGGCCACCGGCCCGTGTTTGGCCTTGATGGCGCGCAGGATCGGCCAGGTCAGCGTGTGATCCCCGCCCAGTGTCAGCGGGATCACACCATGCGCCATAACGCCGCTATAATAATCAGTGATGATATCGACAGACTTTTTCAGATCGAATGTGTTGATCGGCACGTCGCCAATATCGGCCACCTGCAAATGCTCAAACGGGGCAGCACCTGTTGCCATGTTAAAGGGGCGCAGCATCCGGCTTTCATCGCGGATCTGGCG
>CAMFLG010000470.1 GCA_945957495.1 uncultured Pseudorhodobacter sp.
GTCCAATGCAGGACCATCGGCCAAGCCCAGTTTCTTGATCAGGAAATTCTTCTTGACCGTCTCAAGTTCGGACGCATCCGATGCGGCGACGGTTTCGCTATCGGCGCTGTAAATCGCCGGGCCGCAGCCAATGGTCACTTTGGTCAGAAGATCCAAATCCGGCGTCATTCCGCATTTGGATTTCAGATCGCCAGCATACTTGGCGATCAGATCATCTCTCTTGCTCATATCTCCATCCCTCGCTGGTATTTTAGCGCGGCTTTTGCCGACGCCGAAGCCAAGCTTAGGCCATGGCAAAGCGGCGACAAAGTGATTTATCGCCGCTTCAATTGGCAGGGATCAGATTAGGCGGACACCGGCGCGGGGCGTTTCAGCCGGATGATGTATTGATTGGCCATCAGTTGCAGTTCGGCTTGATCGCCCAGTTCCGCCAAGGCCGCCTCAACAGCCGTTTTCACCGGGGCACCTTGCGCATCGGACATCCAGTTGAAATCGTCACCGCAGATGATCCCGTCGTGCTTTACCTTCTTGAGACAAAGCGCGATGTCCTGACCAATGAACGGCTCGTTGTGGTTTCCGTCGATGTAAACCCAGTCCAGCGCGCCATCCGGCAAGGCATTCAAGGCCGCATCAGACGTAGCGCGGTGGATTTTGACCTGCGGCTTATCCTTGAACCGGTCAACAACACCCTGATACTTCACTTCCATCAGATGTTCGTTCTTCTTGCGCCCGAAACCTGTGTTGCCAAATTCGGGTTGGTAAAGCCACGGGTCAATCAGGTGCAATTCGGCGGGTTCGCAGATGTCCAAGATACGCTTGCTGAATTCGCCCTCCCAAACGCCGATCTCTGCCACGCGTGCGGCTTTCGGCATCATACCCAGCAAACGGCCGCGCAGGCGCTCGCGCTTTGTTTCTTCCATAATAGCTGCCCTCACAATTTGCGGATCTGCGTCCGCGATTTACCTGTGTGGGATGTTAAGCACAGCGGCCCGGCATTGGCAAAGAAAAGACCCCGCAGAAGGCATTCTGCGGGGTCTTTCTGATGCAATCGCGCCTCAGTAGCGGTAGTGTTCCGCTTTGAACGGGCCATCCACATTGACGCCGATATAATCGGCCTGATCCTTGCGCAGTTCGGTCAGTTTCACGCCGATCTTTTTCAGATGCAGGCGAGCAACCTTTTCATCCAGCGCCTTGGGCAGAATGTAAACGCCGGGGGCATAGTTCTCGCCCTTGGTCCACAATTCGATCTGGGCAAGCACCTGATTGGTGAAGGACGCCGACATCACGAATGACGGGTGGCCGGTGGCGTTGCCAAGGTTCAGCAGGCGGCCTTCGGACAGCAGGATGATGCGGTTGCCCGAGGGCATCTCGATCATGTCCACCTGTTCCTTGATGTTGGTCCATTTGTGGTTGCGCAGGGAAGCGACCTGAATTTCGTTGTCGAAATGGCCGATGTTGCCGACGATCGCCATATCCTTCATCTCGCGCAGATGCTCGATGCGGATCACGTCACGGTTGCCGGTGGTGGTGATGAAGATGTCGGCATTGGCGACTTCATCTTCCAGCAGGGTGACTTCGTAGCCATCCATCGCGGCTTGCAGCGCACAGATCGGGTCAACTTCGGTGACTTTCACCCGCGCACCGGCGCCGCGCAGGGACGCAGCCGAACCTTTGCCCACGTCGCCATAACCGCAGACCACGGCAACCTTGCCAGCCATCATGGTATCGGTGGCGCGGCGGATGCCATCGACCAGCGATTCCTTGCAGCCATATTTGTTGTCGAATTTCGACTTGGTGACAGAGTCGTTGACGTTGATCGCCGGGAACGGCAATTGGCCGTTCTTGTGCAGTTCATATAGGCGGTGAACGCCCGTGGTGGTTTCTTCGGACACGCCTTTGATCGCCGCCTTGGTCTTGGTGAAGAACCCGGGGGTTTCTTTCATCCGCTTGGCGATCTGCTTCTTGATGACTTCTTCTTCCTCGGATTGCGGCACCGGGATGATCTCTTCGCCAGCCTCGGCGCGCGCGCCCAGCAAAACGTAAAGCGTCGCATCACCGCCATCGTCGAGGATCATGTTCGCGCCTTCGGGGAACATGAAGGATTTATCAAGGTAGTCCCAATGCTCAGTCAGGGTCTGGCCCTTGACGGCAAAGACCGGGATGCCTGCGGCGGCAATGGCGGCTGCGGCGTGATCCTGGGTCGAGAAGATGTTGCAGGACGCCCAGCGCACATCGGCGCCCAGTGCGACCAGAGTTTCGATCAGCGCCGCGGTCTGGATCGTCATATGCAGCGAGCCGACGATACGCGCACCTTTCAGCGGCTTCGATGCGCCAAACTCCTCGCGGCATGCCATCAGACCCGGCATTTCGGTTTCGGCAATGGTCAGTTCCTTGCGGCCGTACTCGGCCAGTTTGATATCCTTGACGACGTAATCGGCAGCCATGCGGCGCACTCCTTGAACCTGTGATTGTCGCGGCCATAGCATTTGTTCGGCCTCTCGACAACAAGCGGTGCGAATGCGACGGTTTGTTTGAAGGATGAGGACCGCTATGAAACAACCCCGCGCGTGGCAAAGGATGCTTTCGGGTCGCAGGCTTGATCTGCTGGACCCGACACCGGTTGATATCGAGATCGAGGACATCGCGCACGGGCTGGCTTTTGTCGCCCGCTGGAACGGCCAGACACGCGGCGACTGGCCCTATTCGGTGGCCGAGCATTCGCTGTTGGTGGAAGAGATCTTCACCCGCCAGACCGGCGAAAGTGCCAAATGGCGCTTGGCAGCCCTGCTACACGACGCGCCGGAATATGTGATCGGCGACATGATCAGCCCGGTGAAGGCGGCTGTCGGGCCAAGCTATGGTGAGTTGGATTTGCGCCTGACGGCTGCGGTGCATCTGCGCTTTGGCCTGCCTGCGATCCTGCCGCTGTCTCTTA
>CAMFLG010000471.1 GCA_945957495.1 uncultured Pseudorhodobacter sp.
ACAGGTCAGGGTCCGCCTGCAGCAGCGCATCCAGCACCGCGGCGCGCAGCGCATGCGCTTTGTCGCGGCCCTGCACATGGGCATGCCCCACCGTGCCGCCGTCCAGCCGGACAGAGCAGCGCGTCACGGTCATTTCGCCCAGATTGAACGGTTGCCCGCTGCCGCCAATGCGCCCACGCACCATCGCGGCCCCCACCTCGGGCGCGCGCAACAGGATGTGGTCGGGGACATCCGGGAACAGCCGGGCCACATCGCCCGGCTTGGCCCGGGCCAGCACGCCCATCCAGACCTTGCGCGTCTTTATGTCGATCAAAGGGGCGGTCATGTGCGAATCCAACAGCTTGCGAAGTTGTCTAAGATGCTATACAACTAGACAACCCTCTAGCCGCAGGCCGCCCGAAATGCACATGAATTTTCTGTAACACATGCCGCGCACCCCGATCTGGACCACCATCGCCGCCACCCTGACCGGCGAAATCGCCGCTGGGGCCTATGTGCCGGGCGACAAACTGCCGACAGAGGCGCAACTGGCCGCGCGCTTTGGCGTCAACCGCCATACGGTGCGCCGGGCGCTGGCCACGCTGGCCGAGGCGGGCACGCTGCAATCGCGACGCGGGGCAGGGGTGTTCGTGGCCTCGGTGCCCACCGATTACCCGCTGGGGCGGCGGGTGCGGTTTCATCAGAACGTGCTGGACTCCGGGCGCAGCCCGTCGCGCACCTTCCTTTTGCGCCAGACCCGCAACGCAAATGCCGAAGAGGCCGCAGCCCTGCACCTGCCCGCCGGGGCGGCGGTGCATGTGATCGAAGGCGTGTCGCTGGTGGATGGCCTGCCGGTTTCCTTGTTCCGGTCGGTGTTTCCTGCCGCCCGATTTCCGGCCCTGCTGGAACAGGTGGCCCGCCTGTTGTCGATCACGGCGGCCCTGGCAGAGGCTGGGGTGCAGGATTACACCCGCGCCTCAACCCGGCTGACCGCGAAATCCGCCGATGCGGTGCAGGCCATGCACCTGCGGCTTTCCCCCGGTGCGCCGCTGTTGCGTTCGGTCACGGTGAACGTTGATCTTGCGGGCCAGCCCATCGAATTCGGCACGGCATGGTTTGCCGGCGATCGCATCACTTTGACGGTCAAGCCGGAATGAGTGTCACGCAGCCGTTGCGTGGCTGCGGTATCCACATGCCCACCAAACAGCAGTGGATGTATCGTGGCCCCGCATTTGCCCCCCTTTCGCATAACCGGCGCACATGTTCTGCGCGATGGCGAAATGCAGCAACGTTCGGTCAGTGTCGCCGACGGTCTGATGGCGCGCGGCCCGTTTCCCGAGGTTGATCTGTCGGGATACCTGATCCTGCCGGGGATCATCGACCTGCACGGCGACGGGTTTGAACACCACATGGCGCCGCGTCCCACTGCGCCGCTGCCGTTGGCGGTGGGTCTGGCCTCGTTCGACAAAGAGGCGGCGGCCAATGGCGTGACCACCGCCTATCTTGCCCAAAGCTGGAGCTGGGAAGGCGGCCACCGCAGCCCCGATCACGCCGAATTCGTGCTGGATGCGCTTGCCGCCTACCGCCCGCAGGCGATCACGGATTTGCGGGTGCAGTTGCGCGCCGAAACGCATCTGGTGGCCGAGGTGCCGCGCCTGATTGACACCGTGCGGCGGCACCGCATCGACTATGTCGTGTTCAACGACCATCTGGAAGAGGGTTTCCAGATGTCGCGTCTGGCCCCTGCCGGGTTCGCCATCTGGGCGCGCAAGGTTGGCAAGACGCCCGAGGAACTGGCCGAAGCCATTCAATCCGCCCGCGAACGCAAACGCGAGGTGCCGCGCAGCCTGCGCATGCTGGCAGAGGCGTTCGACGCGCTGGGTGTCAGCTATGGCAGCCATGACGACCCCGATGGCGAAACGCGCGAGATGTTCCGCATGATCGGCGCGCGGATTGCCGAGTTTCCCTTGACCCACCGCACCGCCGCTGCCGCACATGCGATGTTCAGCCCGGTGATCATGGGCGCCCCGAACGTGCTGCGCGGGCGCAGTCAGGCGGGCAATGCCTCTGCCAGTGAACTGGTTTCGATGGGGCTTTGCGATGCGCTGGTGTCGGATTACCACATTCCGGCCCTGCCCGTCGCGGCCTGGACGCTGGTAGACAAGGGCATCCTGAGCCTGCCACGCGCCTGGGCGCTGATCTCTGCCAACCCGGCCGAAATCCTGCGCATGACGGATCGCGGACGGCTTGATCCCGGCAAGCGCGCCGATCTTGTGGTGATGAACGCCGAAACCCGCCGGATCGAGGCGACGATCAGCGGCGGCGCCTTGGCGCATTTGTCGGGCGAGGCGGCGCGCCGCTTTTTGGCGCAACCCCGTCTACAGCGCACGGATTTGCCGCTGGCCGCCGAATAGCCACTAGCCTTCGTATTTCTCCAGAAACGCCTCTGCCTTCATGCTGCGGAAATCCGGCAGGGATTGCCGCAGCCGCGCGTGGCTCCAATCCCACCAGGCCAATTCCAGCATCCGTTCGGCCACATCCGGGGCAAAGCGGGCGCGCAAGGGCTGCGCCGGAACCCCCGCGACGATCATGTAGGGGGCGACATCCTTTGTCACCACCGCGCCCGAGGCGATGACAGCCCCTGCGCCAATCGTGACATCGGGCTTCACGATCACCCCATGCCCCAGCCAGGTATCCGGCCCGATCACAGTGCGCCGCGCCTGCCGCTGGGCAAAGAATTCTGCATCATCCGCCACATCGTCCCAGTAATAGGACGACCGGTACAGGAAATGATGCAACGAGGCGTTGGCCATCGGATGATCCGTCGGCCCGATGCGGTTCAGCGCCGCGATATTGGCGAATTTGCCAACTTCGGTGTTGGCAATATCGGCCAGCCGGTCGCAATAGGCATAATCGGCAAAGGCGCTGTGCTGCACACGGCTGCCTTCGCCC
>CAMFLG010000472.1 GCA_945957495.1 uncultured Pseudorhodobacter sp.
GCTTTAGCGCGACGCCGATTTCTTCGAAGAAATCGGACCGGAGCCTTCGAAGGCTCCGTGTCGTCCGGGGCAGGCCGCAGGTTGGGCCGGTTTAGCGCAGGCTGCTGGGCGCGCGGCCGAACTTCGCGCGGAACGCCCGCGACAGGGCCGATGCCGATGAAAAGCCGCAGCGTAACGCCACCTCTGCCAGGGGATGATGCGTGTCGGTGATCATCCGCCGCGCCGCCTGCAACCGCAGCGTCACGGCATAGGCGGCAGGGGTCAGGCCCAGATTTTCGCGGAACAACTGCTCTAACCTGCGCGGCGAAATCCCGATGGCCTGGGCGGTTTCCGGCGCGTCCAGCCGCACCTCCATCCGCGCCACGGCGGCGGCAACGCGCGGGTCAAGCCTTGGGTGCGGCTTGGCCAAGTTGATCTGCGGCTCTGCGCCTTCGCGCGCCGTGGTGATGAAGCTGGCGGCAACCTGCAGCGCCAAGGCTGGCCCGTGCCTTGCGCGGATCAGATGCAGCATCAGATCCGCCGCTGGCGCGGCACCCCCGGCTGAAAAACGATTCCGGTCGATGACAAAGCGATCCGGCAGCACATCCACCTGCGGATAGGCGGCAGAAAAATCCTCGCGATCCTCCCAATGCACCGTCGCCTTGTGATTGTTCAGCAACCCCGCCCGCGCCAGCACCCAAGACCCCGCATCAATGCCGCCAATCGCGGCAAAGCGCGGCGCCATGCGGGAAATATCGCGGATCAGCGCCGCTGTCGCCATTTCAGACTGCCGGAACCCGGCAATCACGATCAACGCATCCGCACCCTCTGCCGCCGCCAAAGGCCCATGCGACGGCAACTCGATCCCGCAGGTCAGCGGCACCGCCCGCCCATCCGGCGACACCACGCGCCAGCGGTAAATCTCGCGCCCCAGATGCCGGTTGGCCGACCGCAGCGGGTCCAGCGTTGAGGCCACCTCCAGAATCGAACTCTGGGGCAGCACGAGCAGTGCCAGCGTCAGCGGGTCGGGTGACGGTGTGAAAATAGGTGCGGTTTTAGTCATGACTCTTTCGTAAATCGTCAAGCGTGGCTTTGCAACTCGGCTATGGTGGCGCGATCCATTCAAGAGGAATCTGCGATGCCTTTGGCCATGAACCGTGAAGTTTTCATCACCTGCGCCGTTACCGGATCGGGCGGCACGCAGGACAAATCCCCGCATGTGCCGCGCAGCCCCGAGCAGATTGCGAAATCGGCCATTGATGCGGCCAAGGCCGGCGCGGCCGTGGTGCATTGCCATGTGCGCGACCCCGAAACCGGCAAGCCCGCGCGCGACCCCGCGCTGTACCGCGAAGTGACCGAACGGATTCGCGACAGCGGCACCGATGTTGTGCTGAACCTGACGGCGGGCATGGGCGGCGACTTGCTGTTCGATGGCACCGAAAAGATGAACCAGATGGCGGCGAAATCCGACATGGCGGGCGCGGAGGAACGCGTCGCCCATGTCGTGGAATGCCGCCCGGAAATCTGCACGCTGGACTGCGGCACGATGAACTTCAACGAGGCCGATTATGTGATGGTCAACACCCCCGGCATGCTGCGCGACATGGCGCGGCGGATGACGGCGGCGGGTGTGCGGATCGAGATTGAGGCGTTTGATACCGGCCATCTGTGGCTGGCCAAGGAACTGGCCCGCGAGGGCGTGATCCCGGCACCGACCCTGGTGCAGCTGTGCATGGGCGTGCCGTGGGGCGCGCCGGATGATCTGAACACTTTCCTTGCGATGGTCAACAACGTGCCGGCCGATTGGTTCTGGTCGGCCTTCTCGATTGGCCGCAATCAGATGGCCTATGTGGCGGCGTCGGTGCTGGCCGGTGGCAACGTGCGGGTCGGGTTGGAAGACAACCTGTGGCTGGACAAGGGCGTGCTGGCGACCAACGCGCAACTGGTCGAACGCGCGGTTTCCATCATCTCGAACCTCGGCGCGCGGGTGATCACCCCGGCAGAGGTGCGGGCGAAGCTGAAGCTGGAAAAGAGGGCGCCGTTGCCGAAATGAAGTGGCTTGCCCTTGCTGCCGCGCTGCTTTCCGCCCCGGCCCATGCCGGACCCGTCCGCGACACCTCCGTGCCGATGACAGTGGTTACCGATGTGGACCTGAACCGCTATGCCGGGCTTTGGTATGAAATCGCCCGCTTTCCGATCCGGTTCGAAAAGGGCTGTGCCGGGGTGACAGCGGAATATGGTCTCTTGCCTAATGGCAAGATCTCGGTTCTGAACAGCTGCCGTGAGGGAAGTCTTGGCGGCAAGCTGCGCACGGCGGAAGGCAAGGCCACGCTGGTTGCCCCGGGCAAGCTGAAGGTGAGCTTCGTCTCATGGCTGCCCTTTGCCGCCGGGGACTACTGGATCATCCATCTGGAGCGGGATTATTCAATGGCGGTGGTGGGCACTTCGGGCAGCAAATACGGCTGGGTGCTGTCGCGTGAGCCGCAGCTTTCGGATGCGAAATGGGCGCGGGCCACGGCGGCGCTTAAGGCAAATGGGTATGACGTCGACCAAATTGAAATGGTTGAACAGGCGAAATGAAGGATTCGATCGTAATGGCACGCAAGGCAGCAATCATTGGTGGCGGGGTTATCGGCGGTGGTTGGGCGCAGTTGAAACTTGAGAAGCGGGCGCCGTTGCCGAAGTGATGAGGCGGAGCGCAATCCTTGTCACCGCTTTGGCGGTGGCACTGGTAGTCGTTGCATGTGCCCCACGCTGATTTGGGTGACGCCCACGGGCCAATCTTTGCCAAATGCGAAATGTATGGATAGCACGATGACGCCGCCTGCAACTCCTGCGATTTGTTACACGCGAGAGCTTCAAGAGGATAAGTCTGACGAAGCTAAGTGCAAAGCTGAAGGCGGGTATGTTGGGATGTATGACATCTGTCTCTTATACACATCTGACGCTG
>CAMFLG010000473.1 GCA_945957495.1 uncultured Pseudorhodobacter sp.
GCCCAGGCCACCGGTTGAATCGTGGTCGGCAGTTCGACACCCAGTTTCTTGACCACCAGCCCCAGAATGGCGGTGATCAGAAAGGCGATGATCAGTTTGATCAGGTAATCGCGGTTCTCGGGCTGCCGCCAGCCCAGGAACAATTCCACGATGCGGCGCCAGTAGATCAGCGTGACCGCCAAGATCGCGCCCGCCTGAATGACGATGTTATAGGTTTCAGACCGCGCGCCCAGCCAATGTTCGGCCAACAGCAGATGCCCGGTGCTGGAAATCGGCAGGAACTCTGTAATGCCTTCGATCACACCCAGAAGAACGTCGTTCAGATAATACACGCCACTCTCCTGAGTCTGCCTGCGGGCCTAGCGATATCAGGCCTTCTTAAGGTTCTTGGCCGATTCCGTGATCGCCTCGTACTGGCCCGAGGGGCGATAGCGCCACAGATATTCCGGGATCACCGAGGCATAGTCGGTGGCCTCGATGCCCAAATCGGCAAGGTTTTTTGCGCCCCCGGCCACCACAGAATCGGTTTTCAGGCTGTCAACCTGATCACGGGTCAGAATGGCGTTGATGATCAGGCCACCGGTGACGAAAGATCCGAAGTCCAGGACGCCTGCGATGATCTTGGCCACCCAGAACGGCATGTTGATCACCAGACGGCGGCGGCGCACCACGGCCAGCATGTTGTGGATGGTGGTTTTCAGCGGCTCAATATCCGGCCCGCCCAGTTCGTAGACACCCTGCGCTGCACCGTTGACGCCCAGCACGGCGGCCTGTGCCACATCATCCACATAGACCGGCTGGAATTTGGTATTGCCACCCACCAAAGGCAGGATCGGGCCCATGCGGGTCATCCCGGCAAAGCGGTTGAAGAAACCGTCTTCATTGCCAAAAATCACCGAAGGCCGCAGGATCAGCGCGCTGGGGAAGGCCGCCAGAACCGCCGCTTCACCCCCGGCCTTGGATTGGGCGTAAAGGCTTTTGCCATGCGCGTCGGCGGAAATAGCCGAGATATGCACCATGGTGCCCACGCCCTGCGCCGCGGCGAGCCGGGCGATGCGCGCGGCCCCCTCGACCTGCACCGCATCAAAATTGTTCTTGCCACCCCGGTCAAAGGTGCCGACGCAGTTCACCACCGCATCCGCCCCGCGCATCGCCGCGGCGACCGAGGCATCGTCACGAATGTTACACAGCACGGGTTCGACCTGACCAACCACACCGTAGGGTCGAACAAACAGCGCCTCGTTCGGGCGGCGGCAGGCGACGCGGATGCGCCACCCCTGCTTGGCAAGGCGCCGCGCGATATAGCGGCCAACAAAACCCGAGCCGCCGTAGATCGTGACCAGTTTGCTCATGGGGAACCCTCGATGGCAGTTTGTGCTGTTGCTGACTGAATAATCTGCAGGAACAAAAGCGGCAAGGCCAAACGGCAAGACGATTTTTCTTGAAATCCCGCTTGCCCCCCGTTGACTCCCCCATTCGGCTTGGCTACATCGCCCCCACGACATCTGCCCAGATGGCGGAATTGGTAGACGCGCTGGTTTCAGGTACCAGTGTTGCAAGACGTGGAGGTTCGAGTCCTCTTCTGGGCACCAATATCCCAAAGAAAACCCCGCAATCGTAACAGATTGCGGGGTTTCTTGTTTTACACAGTGCCTGATGCGCAAATCGGCGGGGTTGACGGTTTTACGGCCCGCGCCCAGTGGCACTGGAGTTGGTGCGGCGATCCGGCGCGGCTGTCACAACGGCGTTGATCGTCGTTGTGACAGGATTTTAGGTGCAAAAGCAGTTCGGTGCCGGTTACACGGCCTTGTGTGCAGGCGGTGGGCTATAGCCGCCGAGGCGCGAGGTTTCGATCTGCAGTTTCACCATCGCTTCGGCCAGACCCACGGCGCAGGTCACGCCATCCAGCACCGGCAGGCCGTGTTCTGCCGCCAGCGCATCTGCCAGATCGGCCATCCCGGCGCAGCCCAGCACAATCGCCTCAGCGCGGTCTTCGGCCACGGCGCGGCCGATTTCGGCGCTGATGCGGGCGCAGGCGTCTGAACCCGGATGTTCCAGTTCCAGCACCGCAACCTCGGATGAACGCACACGGGCACAGCGGGCGATCAGGCCATAGCGGTGCAGGTTATGTTCCAGCGCGGGCACCGAGCGCGCCAGCGTCGTAACCACCGAGAACTTGTTCGAGATCATCGAGGCCATGTGATAGGCCGCCTCACCGATCCCGATCACCGGCTTGGCCGTCAGGCAGCGCGCCGCATCAAGGCCGGTGTCATCGAAGCAGGCGATCACCACCGCGTCAAAGGCCGGGGCGTTGCGGATGACCGACAGCATCCCGGCAAGCGACATCGCCTCGTCATAAAACCCTTCGATAGACGCTGGCCCCAGCACCGGGTTCACCGCAACAATCTCGGTTCCCGGCGAGGCCACGCGCCGTGCCGCGGCCCCGATCTTTTCGGTCATCGACGCCGTCGTATTGGGGTTCACCACCAGAATACGCATCAAACTTCACCCCCCAGGTAGGCGGCCTTGATCCGGTCATCGCCCATCAACTCTTTAGAATCCCCGGTCAAAACCACTGAACCGGTGGACATTGCGTAGGCACGGCTGGAAATTGACAGCGCCATGCGGCTGTTTTGTTCGACCAGAAGCACCGTCACCTTTTCATCGCGGCTGATGGCCACAATGGCGCGGGCGATATCCTGCACCAGCTTGGGCGCGATGCCCAAGGACGGTTCGTCCAAGAGCAACAGCCGGGGTTTGGCCATCAGCGCGCGACCGATCACCATCATCTGCTGCTCGCCCCCCGAAAGGGTGCTGGCCTGTTGGCCATAGCGTTCCTTCAGGCGCGGAAAGCGGGTCAGGATGCTTTCCAGCGTGTTGGCAATCTCTGCCTTGTCGGTGCGGGTGAAGGCCCCCATCAACCTGTCT
>CAMFLG010000474.1 GCA_945957495.1 uncultured Pseudorhodobacter sp.
CAGCGAGTTGTGTCCATACCACCACTGCGTCATGGCGTCTTGCACGCCCGAGAAGGCCGACACCGATTGCGACGAAAAGATCGACACAGGGATGGCCAGGTTGTTGACGATATGCAGCATGGCAATGGTCAGGATGAACGCCATGTAGAACCAGTTCGCCACATAGATGTGCGGCTCTTTGCGGTTCCACAGCGTCCCCATGAAGGCCAGCAGGAAAGCAACCCAGACCACGGTGATCCAGATATCAATGTACCAGACCGGCTCTGCATATTCGCGGCCTTGCGTGCCGCCCAGAATGTAGGAGGTGGCGGCCAGAACGATCATCAGCTGCCAGCCCCAGAACACGAACCAACCCAGGTTGCCGCCCCAAAGCCGCGAGCCCGTGGTGCGCTGTACGACGTAGAACGCCGACATGATGAGCGCGTTGCCACCGAAGGCAAAAATCACAGCAGACGTGTGCAGCGGCCGCAGACGGCCAAAGTTTAGAATGCCTTCCGTGACCGCGCCCAGGTTGAGCGCCGGAAATGCCAGTTGCAGCGCGATGACCACACCAACCAAGAAGCCGACAACGCCCCAGAAGGCCGTCGCGATCACCCCGGCGCGCACCACGCCGTCCATATATTCATTTGCCGGATGATGGCTCGGCTCGCCGACATGGCGCAGCGTCCACACGAATGTGATCGCGGCAGCAAGCATGACGACGATTGCGTTCACCATATAAGGCAGGTCGTGTGCGTAGTTGGCAGCAATCGCGGCTAGAACCGCGACCACGCCAAGCACGACCAGTTTAACGTAATCCCACATTTTGCGTCCCTTCGTCCTTCCAGCAGCCGCCCCCGATTGAGATTCGGAATCCGACCCTGAGCTTTTGACTGTCTTTGGTTGTGTCAGTGACAGCAAACCAAAGCCTTGATCCATGTCAACAATCGTCGCCTGATATCTTGATCTTGGTCAAGGCGCGCACATGTCGCAGATGCCATCGTGGCCAAGTGACCCCAACAAGGGAGACGAGGTAATGGCTTACAAATCAATACTGACGGTTCTGACCCATCTTGCCGATGTTGAGCTGGCGGTCCACGGCGCAGCACGGCTGGCCCGCTCGCAGGATGCGCATCTGGATGTTCTGGTGCTGGGGGTGGATCGAACGCAGGTGGGATATTCTTACATCGGGTCGGGTGCAGTGCTGATGCAGGTGGGAATCGACCGGGCCGAGGCAGATGCGCGCGCTCTTGAAGCTGCGGCCAATGCCGCATTGCTGAAAGAATTCAGCGATCTGCGCAGTTCAGTCGAGGCAATTGTGACGCAGGTGGGCGCCCTGACCGAACTCGTCGCAAGCCGCGCACGCTTTGCCGATCTGGTGGTTCTGCCCCGCCCCTATGGCAGTGGCGCCAGCGCCGAAGCAGAGGCCGTTGTGGAAGCCGCCCTTTTTGACGGCAAGGCACCCGTTCTGGTGCTGCCAGCCAAGGGACTTGGCGCACATGCCGTGCCGCGCCGGATTGTCCTTGCCTGGAACCAAAGCGCCGAGGCGATGGTGGCGGCTCGCCAGGCATTGCCATTCCTGAAGGCGGCCGAGATGGTTGACATCACCGTCGTTGACCCGCCCAGCCAAGGCGAAGAGCGTTCCGATCCCGGCGGCATGCTGTGCCAGTTGCTGGTACGTCATGGTGTGAAGGCCGAGGTTTCGGTGCTGGCGCGCGGCCTGCCGAAAGTGTCCGAGGTTCTCGCCCGCCATGTGACCGATCAGAACGCCAACATGCTGGTCATGGGGGCTTACGGTCATTCGCGGTTCCGCGAGGCGATTCTGGGGGGGGCGACGCGAAACATGCTGACCAGTGCAGAAGTGCCGGTCCTGATGGCCCACTGACGACCGCCAAAGCAAAACCCCGGCCAAGTGGCCGGGGTTTTTCATTCTGCGGTCAGGATCAACGGCGCTGATCGTCGTCTTCATCGTCCTCGTCGTCATCGCCGTGCGGCAGGTTGAAGAAGCTGTCGGCATCCGAGAAGTCCGCCGGTTTTTCTTCCTGCTCTTCGCGGGTGAACTGTTCCAGCCCGGAGGCGAGCTTGCCTTCGGTGCCCATGCCAAGGCTTTGCTCGGTGGACACCAGTTTGCGGCGCTCGTCATCGGTCATCACGGTGCCTTCGGCGGCCTTCTTGCGGGCGGCGGCCTGAACGGCGGTGTCCAGTTCGGACTGTTTGCACAGGCCCAGGGCAACCGGGTCAATCGGGGTGATGTTGTTGATGTTCCAGTGGGTGCGTTCGCGGATCGCCTGGATCGTCGGTTTGGTGGTGCCGACCAGCTTGCCGATGGCGCCGTCGGAAAGTTCCGGGTGGAACTTGACCAGCCACAGGATCGACGCGGGGCGGTCCTGGCGTTTCGACAGCGGGGTATAGCGCGGGCCGCGGCGTTTTTCTTCACCGACGGCAGAGGCGTTGAACTTCAGCTTCAGCTTGTACAGCGGGTCTTTCTGACCGCGTTCGATTTCGATGGCGTCCAGTTGGTTGTTGGCGACGGGATCGAAACCCTTCACGCCGGTGGCGACGTCGCCGTCGGCGATGCCTTGCACTTCCAATTCATGCATGCCGCAGAACTCTGCCACCTGGCGGAAGGTGAGGGTGGTGTTGTCCACCAGCCAGACGGCGGTGGCCTTGGACATCAGGGGTCTGGACATGTGATCCTCATCGCTTTGCCCGCTGTGGGGCGGGGCTGACCAAATCTTCCTCGGGCCGGGAAAACGGCTGCGGCCGGGGCCGCGACTTCCACGTTCTCAGGGAATTCAGCGCCGATATAGTGCGGATTCGGGCAAAGGGGAAGGGGGAATGCGAATCCGGGCGGTTTGGGGCGCGGCGGCGAGATGGCCCGGGGGTGCCGGTTGGAAAGTGCCGGTCTGGAAGCGGTTCGGTGGGCAGGTTTGGCCGGGATAGAGGGG
>CAMFLG010000475.1 GCA_945957495.1 uncultured Pseudorhodobacter sp.
ATCTACACTCGACTAGTCGTCGGCAGCGTCAGATGTGTATAAGAGACAGATGCCCGGTTGGGTGCAAGACGCCATCGAGCCTGTGGCAGGGGTGAAAGAGGTCAAGGTGGGCATGACCTTTGATCCGCCCTGGGGGATGGACATGATGTCGGACGAGGCGCGGCTGGAACTGGGCTTTATGTAAGGCCCTTGCGACAAGGCGACGGCAAACCTATGTTTGGCGTATCGAATTGAGGATACCGCGATGTTTGGACTTCCCGGAAAGGCCGCCGTCACCCTGACCCCGCTTGCGGCACGTCACATCGCGCGGCTGATGGAAAAGCAGAACAGTCAGGGCCTGCGCATCGGCGTCAAGAAGGGCGGCTGCGCGGGCATGGAATACACCATGGACTATGTGGCCGAGGTGAACCCGCTGGATGAGGTGGTGGAACAGGACGGCGCGCGGGTGCTGATCGCGCCGATGGCGCAGATGTTCCTGATCGGCACCGAAATCGACTATGAAACCGATCTGCTGCACGCGGGTTTCAAGTTCCGCAACCCCAACGTGGCCGAGGCCTGCGGCTGCGGCGAGTCGATCAAGTTCAAGGACGCCTGATCCGCCCCTTTCGGCGTGATCTGACGGCGCGGCTGCGCCGCACACTTTTTCAGCGCTAGCGCGCTGTGGGCGCCTTGCGCGAGCCGTTTCTCATGCGGTTGTGAAACGCCCTGCCCCACGCTTGCCCTTTGGCGCATGCTTCGCTAACTCTTGCCGAAACAGGGGAGAATGCGATGCAAAAGCTGGCGGCGGGCAACTGGAAAATGAATGGCAACAGCGCCGCGCTGACGGAAGTGTCGGCGCTGCTGGATTCGCACCCTGCCCCCGCCTGTGAGATGCTGCTTTGCCCGCCTGCCACACTGATTGCGCAGATGGCCTGGGCCGCGCGCGGATCGGTTCTGAAAATCGGCGGGCAGGATTGCCATGCCAAAGCCTCTGGCGCGCATACGGGGGATATTTCGGCGGCGATGCTGCAGGATGCCGGGGCGTCCTATGTCATTCTGGGCCATTCCGAACGCCGCGCCGACCATGGCGAGACGGATGCGATGGTGCGCGCCAAGGCCGAGGCCGCACTGGCGGCAGGCGTGACTGCGGTGGTCTGCGTGGGCGAGACGGAAGCGCAGCGCGACGCAGGCGAAACGCTGGCGGTGATCGGCGCGCAACTGGAAGGGTCGGTTCCGGCAGGGGCCACGGCGGCCACGCTGGTGGTGGCCTATGAACCCGTCTGGGCGATTGGCACCGGGCGCACGCCCACGATTGCGCAGATCGCAGAAGTACATGCCTTCCTGCGCGCGCGTCTGACTGCCCTGATCGGGGCCGAGGCAGAGGGCACGCGGCTGCTCTACGGCGGTTCTGTAAAGCCGTCGAACGCGGCGGAAATCTTTGCGGTGCCGCATGTGGATGGCGCGCTTGTCGGCGGCGCCAGCCTGAAGGCCGCCGATTTCGGCGCCATCGTCGCGGCGCTTTCCGCCGCTTGACGGCATTTCAACGTCGCGGGCAGATCAGCAGGGCGTGCCGTCGCATGGCACAACTGCCGGTATGACAATCGCAATTCCCCGCCGCCCCGCCGGCCTGATCACCGCAAATCTGCTGTGCATGGCCTCCATGTTGATCTGGGCGGCAGGGTTGCCTGCGGCCTCGCTGATCATTCCGCTGTTGCCCGCCGAACAGCTGAACGCCACGCGCATGACGCTGGCGGCGCTGGCGCTGGTGCCGATCTGGGCGCTGGCCGAGGGACCGGGCGCGCTGTGGCGTGCGGGATGGGGCAAAGGCGTGCTGGTGGGATCGCTGATCGGGCTGGGCGCATGGTGTCTGGTGCAGGGGCAGGCGCGCACCGATGCGGTGACGGTGGCGGTGATTTCGGCGACGATGCCGGTGGCGGGCATCGCGATGGAGGTGGTTCTGGACGGGCGCAAACTGTCGCTTGGGCTGGTGATCGGGCTGGCGCTGTCGCTGCTGGGCGGGCTGATGGCGCTGGATCTGGCCAACGGGGGCGTCAGCTTTGGTCTGGGCGCGCTGTTCTGTCTGGGGTCGGTTCTGGCCTTTGTGTTGGGCTCGCGGTTGACGGTGACGGCGTTTCCGGCGCTGACGCCGTTGGGGCGCACGGCAATCACGCTGACCGGGGCGGCAGTGGCCAGCTCGGCGGTGGCGCTGGCGCAGATCGTGACGAGTGCCTCTGCCCCCGTGGATTACAGCAGCTTTGGCGCCCGCGAATGGGCGGCAATGCTGATGTTTTCCGTTGGCGCGCTGGGGATCAGTCAGGTGCTGTGGATCATGTCGGTGGGCCGGCTGGGCATCGGCCTTTCGGCCCTGCACATCAACGCAACGCCGTTCTACGTCATGCTGATCCTGTTTGCCTTTGGCGCCGGATGGAACTGGACCCAGGCGCTTGGCGCGGCGGTTGTGGGCATCGGGGTTTTGGTGGCACAAGGGCTGATCAAGATTCCCCTGCGCAAAACGGACCAATGAAAACCCTGCAGCAATCCCCGACCGATCCTGCCTTTGTGCAAGATCCCTACCCGTTCTATGAAACCGCCCGCGCGGCGGGGCCGTTCTTTCACTGGGCCGATTATGGCCTGACCTGCACCCCCAATGCCGCCGCCTGCAACGCCATCTTCCGCGACCGGCGCTTTGGCCGGGAATGCCCGCCAGAGCTGGCGCCGCCGATCCCGCCGCATCTGGCGCCGTTCTACGCCGTCGAGGCGCATTCGATGCTGGAGCTAGAGCCGCCGCGCCACACCCGCCTGCGCAGCCTTGTGCTGCGCGCCTTCACCTCGCGCCGCATCGCGGCCCTTGCACCCGACATCACCAGCCTGACGCATGAACTGATCGACGCCCTGCCCGACGGGCCGTTCGACCTGCTGAAACATTTCGGC
>CAMFLG010000476.1 GCA_945957495.1 uncultured Pseudorhodobacter sp.
GGGGTAAAGCGCATAGCTTTGAAACACCATCGCCACGCCGCGTTCGGACGGGTCTTGGCGATTGACCACCGCGCCGTCGATCAGGATTTCCCCGCCCGAGACGCTTTCCAACCCGGCGATCATGCGCAGCAGGGTGGATTTGCCGCAGCCTGAGGGGCCGACGAACACGGCGAATTCGCCGTCTTCGATCCGCAGGTCGATGTCCTGGATGATATGGGCGGAGCCGAAGGATTTCTTGGCTTTGCGAAGTTCAACGATTGCCATGGCAATGGTCCTATATGTCTTTGCGCGCGGGCGCGGTTCCGTCTGGGTCCGCCTTGGCCGGGCTGAGGTGCCACAGGGTGGCGGCGGCCTGGGTATCAGGGGCGGTGTGCAGGGTGAGGCGGGTGAAGGGCTGATCGGTGTCGATCCGCTTGGTGCCGTTCAGGCGGCCCTGATCCACGCAGACCTCGATCAGGCCAACGTCGATGTGCAGGGTCAGGTGTTTCGGGGCGTCGGTCTGCACCATATGGCGGATGCTGCGGGCCAGCGGGCGCGGCCAATTGCCTGTCAGTTCCAACTCGCCCTTGTCATAGGACAGGGTCAGCGGCGTGTCGGGGTGGTCCAGCAGCAGGCGGAACGGGCCGGGGGCGGTGAAATCCAGCACCAGTTCGGCCAGACCATCGGCCAGCGCCGCGCCCTGGGTCAGATCGGCGGGAATTTCCCCGGCGCGCAGGTTTTGCAGGGTTTCCACATGCGGCATGTGCAGCGCACCGTCCTGCCAGACCAGCCTGCGGGCGAAGGTCATGCAGCTGGGAAAATCATGGGTGCGGCGGACATAGGCCCAGTTGGCAGCCCAGGCGATGGCTGTGGGGCGGCCCTGCCAGGCAAAGCTTTGCAGCGCATAGCAATCGCCAATGAAATCCACCTCGCGGCGCGCGACGGTGGTAAAGCTTTGGCCGTCGAACCGGCCCACCAGCGCCAGGCTGGGGTTCAGTTTGCCAAGGACCGGGCTTTGGTGGCCGACAAGGCCAAAGACAAGGGCGTAAAGACCCGCTTCCTCTAGCGCGATAAGGCAGGGGCATTCGGCGGGAACGGCACGTTCCAAGGGTTCGCGGTGCAGCACGCCGGCAAAGCGCCAGCCCCCGGTCGCGTCGGGCTGTGCGGTTTCATACATCAGGACAAGGGCGGCGGTGGCATCCGCACCGCCCAGAAGCATTTTCCACAACCCATCCGGGCCTTTAAAGACATAAGGGTCGCGCAAATCCTGACCAAAGTCGGGCAAGGGTGGGCGCGTGTCGATGACCGGGCGCGAAGTGCTGGCGGTGATGCCATCGGCAGAGGCTGCCGTCATTTGCCATTCCTGTTCGGGCAGGCGGCCATCCAGACGGTCGGTGTGAAAGATCTGTAGCCCGCCGTCGGGCTGGGCGATAGCGCTGCCGGAAAAGGCGCCGCCTTTCAGCGTGTCATCGGCCAGAAGGCTGGCGTTGGGGTGCAGAAAGACGGGCAGATGGGTCCAGTGCAGCAGATCGGTGCTGACCGCGTGGCCCCAATGCATGGAGTTCCAGCGATGGCTGTGCGGGTAGTGCTGATAAAACAGATGCGCGCGGCCCCCGGTTTCAATCAGGCCGTTGGGGTCGTTCATCCAGCCGAAGGGCGGGGTGAAATGCAGGCGGAACCGCTGCGGTTTGGCCGCCGTTGCCGGGGCGGTCCACAGCACGCGGATGTCGCGGTCAAAGGCATGCGCGGGGTCGTAGGCATAGGCCACCGAGACGGCGGTATCCGCCGCGTCCCATGTGATCTGAACGGTGCCAGAGGTGGCCGCGACATGGCTTTGCATCTGGAAATCGTCGCTTTGCGGGCCGGTCAGGACGACCTCGCCTTCGCCGCTGATCAGCCGCACTTGCGAGGTGCTGGCGCCGGTGGGCTTTTGCCAGATGTGCAGAACCTCGCCCGCCGAAACCGCTGTGGTAAAACCCTGCTGGTCCGAAATTTGTGACAGAGCGCTCATCCCTTCACCCCAGAGCTGATGACGGAGGACACGAACCACTTCTGAAACACCAGATAAAATCCCAGAACCGGCGCCATCATCACGACCGAGGCCGCCATGGCGAGGTTCCAATAGGTGCTGTCGGCGCCGAAAAAGCTGGCGATGCCGACGGCGATGGGTTTCGCATAGTTCGATTGGGTGACAAGCAGCGGCCAGAGGTATTGGTTCCAGGATTCGATGCCCAGAAGGATCGCCACGGTGGCAAGGGCGGGCGCGCTGATCGGGATAAAGACCTTCCAGTAAATCGCGAAGGGGGATGCGCCATCGACGACTGCGGCGTCATACAGATCACGCGGGATCTGGCGGAAGAACTGGTACAGCAGAAAGATATACAGCGGGCTGGCCCAGAACGGCAGGATCTGCGCCGCAAAGGTGTCGGTCAGGCCGATCTTGTTCATGATGTTCAAAAGCGGCAGCACAATGGATTCCTGCGGCACGATGTAAAGGCCGATGATCGCGGAGAGGATCACGGTGCGGCCACGGAGGCTGCCCCAGGCCAGCACGAAGGCCGCCATCGAATTGAACAACATGCCGCCCGCCAGTGTGACGATCAGGATTAAGACCGAGTTGACCAAATAGCGTGCAAAGGGCTGGTTGCCGGAAAAGGTCAGGATATCCAGATAGTTCTGCAAGGTGGGGTTCGTGACCCAGAAGGCCTTGAAACTGCCCATCTCGGCCAGAATCTGAAAGCGGTCGGGCTTCAGGCTGGCCACGATCAGCAGGAACAGGGGCGAGATGATGACCAGCGTGATGATCGACATCGAGATGAATTTGATCAGCGGAAAGCGGTCGCTGGTCCCTGGCAACTGGGTGTCGGTCATGTCCGGTCCCTCAGGATGAAGCGTTGCACGAGTGAGATTGTCAGCACGATCAGGAAC
>CAMFLG010000477.1 GCA_945957495.1 uncultured Pseudorhodobacter sp.
GCACAACACGGCGCGTGGTGCGTTGCAGCACCTTTTCACCCAAGAGCACCTCAAGCTGCTGGATACGCCGAGAGACTGTGGACTTTGGCAGGTCGAGCGCCTTTGCGGCATCGGCGAAGCTGCCGGTGCTGGCGACGCGGGCGAATATGATCAGGTCCATCGGATCGGGCGCGGATGGCATAACGGCCTCATTGTACAGTTTGTGGAACAATGAAACCAATTCTGAGGCGTAGCGCAATCATCTTGTTCAGTCGTAGGCTTTTTGAAACCCACGGAACGGAATATTGTTGTGACCTCATTTACCGCCTCACTTCTGAACAAGGCCATTGTCTGGGAAAGCGCCGTCGGTTGGACGCCGGAGTGTCTTGACGAAGGCCCCGGCATGCTGCCGCGCTACAAAGCTGCCGGATTTTCCTTTCTATCCATGACGATGGGGGCCGATTGGGATCGCCCAGAACCCACCCTGCGGCATCTGGCACAGCAACGCCGCTGGTTTGATGCGCGGTCACATCAGTTCCGGGTGGTGGAAACGGTTGATGACATCCGTGCGGCCAAGTCTGAGGGCAAGCTTGGCATCGGCTTTCATCTGCAAGGTGCGAGTCCGCTGGGCTATGACCCGGTGCTGATCGAGTCCTGGTATCGGTTGGGTATCCGTTGGATGATCCTGGCATATAACACCCGCAACCCGCTGGGAGATGGCTGCCATGAGCCATCGGATGCGGGCCTATCGATGTTGGGGCGCGCCTTTGTCGCCGAAGCAAACCGGGTTGGCATGATGGTGGACATCAGCCATGCCGGGATCAAGACTTCGCTGGATATCATTAGCGCCTCTGAGCGACCTGTCGTTGCCTCGCATTCCAGCGTGCGCGCGCTGAAAAACCACGAACGCAATCTGACCGATGAACAGATCCGCGCCCTTGCAGCGCGCGGCGGCGTGATGGGCATCAATTCAATCGGGGCGTTTCTGACCGATGACAACAGCGCAAGCGTTGGCGCGCTGATGCGGCACATCGATTATGTCGCGCAACTGGTCGGCCCGCAGCATGTGGGGCTGGGGCTGGATGTGGTGTTCTATCAGCCCTTCATGACCAAGCTTTACGATTCCGGCCCACTTATGGGGCAACGCGGCTATCCCCGCCCGCCTTGGGCGGATGTGAAACCAGAATCCCTGCCCGAACTGGTCGAGGCTCTTGATCGCCACGGCTACGATGAGGCGTCCATCCTTGGGATTTTGGGCGAAAACTTCCTGCGAGTGGCCAGTCAGAACTGGCGCTCTGCCTCTTCCAACCCAACCAGGAGCGAAAAATGAAGTTCAAAGCCTTGCGGCTTGCCGCCGCCTTTCTGTGTGCCGGACTGAATGTGGCACATGCCGATCCCAAGCTGATTGCCATTGCGAGCTTTGGCGAACATCCGGCGTTGAACGAGGTTGCCGACGGATTCAAGGCGCGCATGACTGCCTTGGGCTTTGTTGAAGGCACCGATGTTGTCTATGACTTCCAGCACGCGAATTTTGACCGCTCGCTGGTTCCGCAGGTGCTGCAGAAAGTCGAGGCTGAAAAGCCCGCGCTTATCCTTGCGCTGACCACAGGGCTTAATCAGGCCGCCGTGCGCGGCATCACCGACAAATCCATTCCGATCGTGTTTGGTGCGGTGGTTGACCCCGTTGTTGCGGGCATCGTCCCGGATTGGGAACACGGATCTGCGTTTAGCGCCGGTGCGTCGATGATGCCTGATTTTGATGCAACCTTCGCGTTTCTCAAGCAAGTCATGCCCGATATCAAATCGGTTGGCACCTTGTTCAACCCCGGCGAGGACAATGATGCGACCAATATCAAACTGATCGAAGAGGCGGCTGCAAAGGCTGGCATCACCGTTCTTGCCGTACCGGTGGAAAATGCCGCCGATTTGCCGCAGCGGGTGCAGAGCTTTGACGGCAAGGTCGATGCGATTTTCCTGATCCAGTCGAACATTGTGCAGACCTCGGTGCCCGTGGTGGCGCAGGTTGCGCAGCGGATCAAACTGCCGCTGTTCAATTCGGTCTACTCGGCAGAGCTTGCGCCCAATATGGCGGGGTTCCATGCCATCTCTTACTTCAAGAACGGCGAGCATGCGGCGGATATCGCGGCCCGTATTCTGAAGGGGGAAAGCCCCGCTGACATCGCCACCTATGTGCCGCAACCTGAGGATTTCGATTCCTATGTCAGCGTCAAGGGCATGGAAGCGATCGGGCTGGCTATCCCACCAGCGTTGGAAAATAGCCCGTGGTTGCTGCAGTGACCCATTTGCGGGACAATACGTCGCAAGGCGCGCCCACGCGGCAGGGGCATATTCCCCTGCTGTCGTGCCGCGGCTTGCGCAAAACGTTCGGCGGCGGGCTGCCTGGCACCCGCCCCGCGCTGGATGGCATCGACCTTGAACTGAAGCGGGGCGATTTCGTTGTCATCATCGGCAGCAACGGCGCAGGCAAATCGACATTGCTTAACAGTCTTGCCGGGGCCTTTTCGGTGGATTCAGGCACGATCCTTCTGAGTGGGCGCGATATCACCCGATTGCCGGGCCACAGACGCGCGGGCCAGATAACCCGGGTCTTTCAGGATCCGATGCTGGGCACGGCGGCCGCAATGACCATCGAAGAAAACCTGGCATTGGCGGAACGGCGCGGATTGCGGCGTGGATTGAGATTTAACCTTGATGCGCGCCGCCGTGACAGCTATCGCGCCCGCCTTGCCACCTTGTCGCTGGGTCTGGAAGACCGCCTGTCAACGCCCGTCGCCCTGCTGTCAGGTGGCCAGCGACAGGCGCTTTCGCTGATCATGGCCATGGTGTCGCGGCCCGAATTGCTGTTGCTGGATGAACATACTGCGGCGCTGGACCCGCGCACGGCAGAGCTTGTGATGCAGGCA
>CAMFLG010000478.1 GCA_945957495.1 uncultured Pseudorhodobacter sp.
CCTGCGGCACCGTGTATGAACTGGGTCTGGATGCGGATTTCAAGGCCACCACGATGACCGGTCTGGTCGTGGGCAAGCCCACCGAATACGCCGCCGATTCGCCCTATGCAGGCAACACCTGCGACGTGGACGGCATCGCGAACCCCGACAACATCACCTATATCCCCGGCTATAACACACTGATCATCGGCGAAGACACCGGCGAAGGCCACCAGAACGACGCGGCTTGGTCGATGGATCTGGCCAAGGGCGCGTTGGTGCGGATCATGACCACGCCCTACGGGTCGGAAGCGACCTCGGTAGACTGGTATCCGGATGTCAACGGCCACGCCTATCTGATCGCGGTCGTGCAGCATCCCTATGGCGAAAGCGATGAGGACAAGTTGACCGATCCGGCGGATGCGCGCGCCTATGTCGGCTATCTTGGTCCGTTCCCGGCTGTGAAATGAGCCTCAGCCCTGGGCGCGCAGCAACAGCGCAATGCCCGCCACAATCACCGCCATGCCCGTCAACTGCCTTTGGCTGACGGGCTGGCGGAACACATAGCGCGACACCGCCAGCGCGAAGATCACCTCGACCAGCGCCAATGTGCGGATGTTGGCGGCCGAGGTCAGTGCAAAGCCGATGAACCAGAACTGCGAGGCGAAGGCGCCCAGAAACCCCGCCCCCAGCGAGGCGCGCCAGACCCCGAATGAGGCTTTCAGCGCCGCGCGGTTGAACGCCAGCAGCCAGACCATCAGCATCGCCGTTTGCAAGGCAAGGCTCAGCACAAGTATGGTCGAGGACCGCATGACAAAGCCGCCCGTCTCCAGCCCGGTGATGCCGCCGCGAAAGCCGATGGCAGACAGGCCGAACAGCGCCCCCGCCGCGATGCCGGTAAAGGCCGGCCCGCTTTCGCGCCACATCGCAAACCCGGTGCCGGGTTTGACCGACATCAGCAGCACCCCCGCCGTGGCGATGGCGATGGCCACCAGCATCGGCAGGGTCAGCGGATCGCCCAGCACCAGCGCCGCGATCAGCGCCACCATGATCGGTTCGGTCTTGATCCAAGCGGTGGTGACGGCGAAGGACCGCGACTGCATCGTCACCAGCATCAGCGCCGTCGCCCCGATCTGCGCCACCGCCCCCATGGCAGTGAAGCCAAGGCTGTGCAGGTTCAGCGCCGGAATAGCCTCCCCCGTGGCCAGGGCGACCAGACCCAGAAACAGCACCGCAAAGGGCAGACCGAACAGAAAGCGCACCTGCGTCGCCCCAACCGTGCCCAACACCCGGGTCAGGCTGGATTGAGCCGCGTTGCGGGCGGTTTGCGCCGCCGACGCAGTCAGCGCGGCAGCGATCCACAGGATCGGGCTAGCCACGGATCAGGCGGCCAAGGCGTTTGATGCCTTCGTCAATCGCGGCCTCATTGGCGCAGGAAAAGCTAAGCCGCAGGGTGTTTCCGTTCGAACCATCGGCAAAGAACGCCCGGCCCGGCACAAAGGCCACCCGTTCGGTTTTCAGCGATTTCGCCAGCAACTCTGCCCCGTCCATGCCCGCAGGCAGGGTCAGCCAGACGAACATGCCGCCTTCCGGTTTGGTCCAACTGACGCCTTCGGGCATTTCGCGGGCAAGCGCCGCCAGCATGTGATCGCGGCGCGCCTGATAGACCCGGCGCAGCTTGGCAACATGCGGCTCAAACTGGGTGCTCGCGACGTGATGGGTGACGATCTGGTTGGTGGTGGCGGAATGCAGATCGGCGGCCTGTTTCATCAGCACAAGGCGGCTGATCACCTCATGCGCGCCGCAAACCCAGCCCACGCGCAGCCCCGGCGCCAGCGATTTAGAGAAGGAGCCGCAGTAAAGCGTGCGGCAGGGCTCGATACTGCCCTTGCGCGCGATTTCCAGCGCAAGGATCGGCGGCACCGCCTCGCCATCAAAGCGCAGGGTCTGGTAGGCCGCATCCTCGACAATGGCGATGTCCATTTCATCGGCCAGATCAATCACCGCCTCGCGCGCCGAGCGGGCCAGCGTCTCGCCAGTGGGATTGGCAAAATCAACCGACAGATAGGCGAATTTCACCCTTCCCCCGGCGGCCGTTGCCTGCGCCGCGAAATCGGCGGCGGGGCGGTTGGAATTGGGGTCAAGCCGGTCGTAGGTGGGTTCATAGGCGTTGAAGGCACCCAGGGCGCCCAGATAGGTCGGCCAACCCACCAGCACGGTATCTTTCGGCGAAATCATCAGCTTGCCCAGATAATCAAGCGCCTGCTGAGAGCCGGAGGTGATCAGGATATTATCGGCGGTGCAGGGAATGCCGATCTTGGCCATTTCGGCCACGATCCAGTCGCGCAGGGGCTTGTAGCCTTCGGACACCGAATATTGCAGCGCCGCCCCGGCCTTGTCGCCGGAAAGCGTCTGGTTGAACGCCTCGCGGAACGCCTCGGTCGGGAACAGGGCAGGGTCAGGAATGCCCCCGGCAAAAGAGATGATGTCGGGCTGATCCAGCAGTTTCAGCAGTTCACGGATTTCAGATGCCTTCATCCGGCTGGACCGTGTGGCCAGAACGTTATTCCACTGCAAGACGACTCTCCCCCGACGTTTCGCCGCGACCTTTGCGCCGGGCCGGTGGTAAGTCAATATCTATGACCTAAGATGTGATCATGAAACGGGCACGGTTTTGGCGCGGCGGCGCGATGGCCTTATGTCCGGCCGCCAGCCCGTCAGATCCTTGCAAAGACCGCCGGGTTCACAGACCCACCGTGGCAGGCGTGATCAAGCCCCGCGCACCGTCTCGACCATCAGCGTCACGTTATCGGGGTTTGCATCCGGGGTGATGCCGTGGCCGAGGTTGAAGATGTGGGGGCCGTTGCGGAAGGCGTCCACCACGCGGCGGGTGGCGTCGATCAGGT
>CAMFLG010000479.1 GCA_945957495.1 uncultured Pseudorhodobacter sp.
ATGCTGCAAAGCGAAGAGCCGCCCCGGATCAGCGGGCGGCTTTTTCGTTATCTTTCAATGTGGTGGTTTGGTGGAGCCAGGGAGGATCGAACTCCCGACCTCTTGAATGCCATTCAAGCGCTCTCCCATCTGAGCTATGACCCCATCCTTATCACAACGTTGGGCGCGTTGTGCCGTCTTCGTGGGCGCTGTTTAGGGGAGGCCGCGCTGGGGTGCAAGAGGAAAAATGCACCGATTTGCGGCCTTCCCGATTGGTTCAGACTTCTTCTTCGTCGCCGGCCACATCGGCCAGATCGTCCAGCGAAACCGTGTCGTCCGCGTCGTCTTCCAGAAGCTCGTCGTCCAGTTCCGCATCATCGGCGACGCCGGGCACCAGGAGTTCGTCATCGGCTTCCAGATCGTCCACCAGAACCTCGTCATCCTTCTCGGGCTGGACCCGGCTGATGACGGCGGCGGCCATTTTGCGGCGGGCCGATTCGATATCGACGACCTCGCCCGTGTAGGGGCTGATGATCGGCGTGCGGTTCAGGTCATAAAAGCGTTTGCCGGTCGTCGGGCAAATCCGCTTCGTCCCCCATTCTGCCTTGGGCATGGTCTTCCCTTTGTTCAGGCTGGCCCCCGATGCGTGATTGGCGGGCCGTCATTTCGGAATGCAGTCGCTTGCCACAAGCTTGACCCGGTGTCAAAGGCTTTTGCAGCGGTTGCGGCTGTCGAGCAGATAGCTATGCTGGTGGCCCCTGTCCAGAGGTCTCATGCTGCTTTTTCCCGGCCCGCCGCCCGTGACGATTTCCCTGCGCCGGTCGGCGCGCGCGCGGCGGTTTTCGCTGCGGATCAGTCAGCACAGCGGTGAGGTGACGCTGTCGATGCCGACCCGCGCCCGCGAGGCCGAGGCGCTGGCCTTTGCACGGGCGCAAGAAGGGTGGATTCGGGCGGCACTGGCGCGGCTGCCAGTGGCACAGACGGTCGGGATCGGCGCTCAGCTGCCGTTCGAAGGCCGGATGCTGCAGATCGCGGCCGGGGCGGGGCGGTCGGTGCGGGTTGAGGCGGATCAGTTGCTGGTGCCGGGCGATCCGGCGCGGGCGTCGGTGCGGGTGGCGGCCTTTCTGAAGCTGCGCGCGCGCGACCGGCTGGCGGCGGCCTCTGACCATTACGCGGCCCAGATCGGCCGACGGGTAGAGCGGATGACGCTACGCGACACGCGGTCGCGCTGGGGATCTTGCGCGGCGGATGGCGCGCTGATGTATTCTTGGCGGCTGATCATGGCGCCGCCTTCGGTGCTGAATTATGTGGCGGCGCATGAGGTTGCGCATATGGTCGAGATGAATCACTCCGACAGGTTCTGGGCGGTGGTGGCGCGGCTGTTCCCCGGATGGCAGGCGGAACGGGCCTGGTTGAAGCGTCACGGCGGGGCTTTGCAGAGCCTTCGCTTTGAAACCGATTGACGCCGCGCCCGAGGAAGGGGTTGACCGGGGCCGCCGATCAATGCTTGGCTTTCGGCCATGCCGATCAGCCCCCGTCTTGCCGACCCCAACGCCGCCGCACATGAGCGGTTGTACCGCAGCCTGCGGCAGCAGGTGATGCATGGCGAATTGGCGCCTGGTCAGGCGATGACGCTGCGCGGGCTGGCCACGCAGTTCAGTGTGTCGATGACGCCCGCGCGCGAGGCGGTGCGGCGGTTGGTGGCGGAGGGGGCGTTTACCATGTCCTCTTCGGGGCGGGTGTCCACGCCGGAACTGACGCCGGAACGGATCGAAGAATTGGCCGCGATCCGCGCCATGCTGGAGCCGGAGATGGCGGCGCGGGCGCTGCCGCGGGCGCATTTCGCACTGATCGACCGGCTGGCGGCGATCAATGCGCTGAACCAAGAGGCGGTGATTGCGCAGGACGCGGTGGCCTATGTGCGCACCAATCTGGAGTTTCACCGCACGCTTTACCTGCGCGCGCAGACCCCGGCGATGCTGGCCATGTGCGAAACCGTCTGGCTGCAACTGGGGCCAACCATGCGGGCGCTGTACCAGAAATTGCGCCGCAGCGACATGCCGCAACATCATCGGGTGATCCTGGCGGCGCTGCGGGCCGGGGATGAGCCGGGCCTGCGGCTGGCGGTGCGCACGGACGTGACGCAGGGGCTGCGACATTTGGCGAGTTAGGGGGGCTGTCTGCCCCCCACGAAGGCCCCGGGAGGGGCCTTCTCCCCCCGAGGATATTTATCAACAGATGAAATCAGGCGTGGATGGCGCCATCACCGCAGGCGAGGGCGGCTTCGCGCACGGCCTCGCTATAGGTGGGGTGGGCGTGGCAGGTCAGCGCCAGATCTTGTGCGGAGGCGCCGAATTCCATCGCCACGCAAACCTCGTGGATCAGATCGCCCGCGCCCGGGCCGATGATATGCGCGCCAAGGATGCGGTCAGTCGCGGCATCGGCGAGGATTTTGACAAAGCCTTCGGCCTGAAACACCGCCTTGGCGCGCGCATTGCCCATGAAGGGGAATTTGCCAACCTTGTAAGCGCGGCCCTGTTCCTTGAGTTGTTCTTCGGTTGCCCCCACGCTTGCCACTTCTGGCGAGGTGTATACCACACCGGGAATGACCGAATAGTTAACGTGCCCGGCGCGGCCCGCCATGATCTCGGCCAAAGCCATGCCTTCGTCTTCGGCCTTGTGGGCCAGCATCGGGCCGACAATCGCATCACCAATGGCATACAAGCCCCTGATATTGGTCTGATAATGCGCATCCGTCTTGATCTGGCCGCGCGGCAGCATTTCAACCCCCAACGCCTCTAACCCAAGGCCCGTGACAAAGGGTTTGCGGCCCGTGGCGACCAGAACCACCTCGGCGTCAAGGCTGGCTTCGCTGTCGTTCTTGCGCAGCTTGTAGGCCACTTTCG
>CAMFLG010000480.1 GCA_945957495.1 uncultured Pseudorhodobacter sp.
TCCAGCTGGTTGGTGATTTCGGCCACGCCCGCGCCGGTGACGGAACCAAGGTTGTGATACCACCAGTCGATGCGTTCGCCGGGTTTGCGGTAATCGGGGGTCCAGCCGAAATCGGCGGGGTAGATATCGGTGGTCAGGCGTTCCTCGAACCCGTGCAGCTGATCGGGGCCGACGAAATGCATCTTGCCGGAAAGGGCGGTGTAATAGCCCGCGCGACGCAGATGGTGGGCGTAGGTGGGAATATCCGAGGCAAACTCGGCGGCGTTGTCATAGACGCGGGTGCGCCGGGGCAGGGCGCCCGACATGAAGGCGGCGCGGGCGGGCGCGCACAGCGGCGATGCGGTATAGGCATTGGCAAAGCGCACCGAATGATCCGCCAGACGCCGCAAATTTGGGGCGTGCAGAAAGGCCGCGGGGCCATCGTCGAACAGGGTGCCGGTCAACTGGTCAACCATCACGATCAGGATATTCGGGCGCTTGGTCATTCGTGATTCCTCAAAGGTTGGCAATTGGTTGCGCGGCACAGGGCGGGGGACAAGCACAATTTTTCCAGACCGCGCCTCCGTGTCGCTATTGATCGACAAAGCGACGTTATAGGCTGCGTCACGGCGCGGGTTGCATGGCCCACATGCTGCAAATGCAAGGGAGCGGAAAGTATGGACACGGTAACGCAATTTCCCTTTGCGATTTCGGATGAACGCGACATCGGAATCGTGCTTTCCGACGGGTGCCGGTTGTCGGCGCGGGTGTGGATGCCGCTGAACGCGGCGGAAAACCCGGTGCCGGCGGTCTTGGAATATATCCCCTATCGCAAGTCCGACGGCACGCTGCCGCGCGATGAGATCATGCACAAATATGTGGCCAGCAATGGCTATGCCTGCGTGCGGGTGGATATGCGCGGCAACGGTGATTCCGAAGGTTTGATGGCGGATGAATACACCATTCAGGAACTGGCCGACGCCTGCGAGGTGATCGAATGGCTGGCGGAACAGCCGTGGTGCACCGGCTCTGTCGGGATGATGGGGAAAAGCTGGGGCGGCTTCAACTGTTTGCAGACCGCCTTTTTGCAGCCGCCAGCGTTGAAGGCGGTGGTGACGGTCTGTTCCACCACAGATCGTTTTGCCGATGACATTCATTACAAGGGCGGCTGCCTCTTGGGCGAGAATTTTGGCTGGGGGGCGGTGATGCTGTCTTACTCCAGCCGCCCGGCGGACCCGGCCCTGCGCCCGAACTGGCGGGCAGAGTGGCTGGAGCGGCTTGAGGCAGAGCCGTGGCTTGCGCCGCGCTGGGCCGATCTGCAGGAACGGTCGGACTATTGGAAGCACGGCTCGGTCGGCGAGGATTATGCGCGGATGACGGTTCCGGTGCTGTCCTGGGGCGGTTGGGCCGACAATTACATGAACACCGTGGCGCATCTGGTGGAAAACGTGCCTGCGCCGGTGAAAGGCATCGTCGGGCCCTGGGTGCATCAATATCCGCACACCGCCGTTCCCGGCCCTGCGATCGGCTTTCTGCAAGAGGCGATCCGTTGGTGGGATCGCTGGTTGAAGGGGATCGAGAACGGCGCGGAACATGACCCCGCCTACCGCGTCTATATGCTGGAGTCAGAGGCGCCCGATGCCTCTGCCAAACATCGCGCCGGGCATTGGGTGGCAGAGGCGGTTTGGCCCAGCCCGCGCGTGTCGCGCAAGGTCTTGGCCCTGGGCGCGGATATGGCGGGCGCGTTGCCTGCGCGGGTAAATACGCCGCAGCATCTGGGCCTGCAGGCGGGTGAGTTCTTTCCGATGGGTCTGAACGCCGAAATGCCGGGGGATCAGCGGCAGGATGATGCGCTGTCCACCTGCTTTGACGGGCCGGTTCTGGCGGAACCGCTGGATCTGCTGGGGGCAGCCCGGCTTTCGCTGCGGTTGTCGTCGGACAAGCCGCTGGCCTTTGTGGTGGCGCGGCTGTGCGATGTGGCGCCGGATGGCGCCTCTGTGCGGATTGCGCATGGCATGTTGAACCTGTGCCACCGCGACAGCATGGAAGACCCCGCCGCGATGGTGCCCGGACAGGACACCGAGATTTCCTTCCTGATCGACCAGATGGCCTATCGCCTTGCGCCGGGGCACAAGCTGCGGCTGGCGCTGTCCACCACCTATTGGCCCTTTGTCTGGCCCTCGCCCGAGGCTGCGACCTTGACGATCAGCGGCGGCAGCCTTGATCTGCCCGTGCATTCCGGCAGCGCCGCCGAATGGGTGCCGCCGCCGCCCGAAGGGGCAGAGCCTTGGAAACACAAGGTTTTGCGCCCGGGCAAAACCACACGCCACATCGAAACCGATCTTCTGTCGGGCCGCAGCGCCCTTGTTGTGAATGACGACCTTGGCGATGTGGAAAACCTTTCCACTGGCCTGCGCACCGGCGAGACGATGAGCGAGCTTTGGGAAGTGAACCAGAATGACCCGCTGTCGGCCCGCGCCGTGCATGTCTGGGAACAGCGGCTGTCGCGCGGCGACTGGGCCGTGCGCACCAAGGCCAGCGCCGAAATGACGGCCACCGCGACGCATCTGCGGATGAAGGCAAACCTTACCGCATGGGAGGGCGATCAGGTGATCTTTACCCGCGATTTTGACGACGAGGTGCCGCGTCGCTTTGTGTAGTTCCGGATTTTGGGCCGGGGGGTGGAAAAAACTCTTGGTCCAATCCGAGAATCGCGTTTTATTGATTCAACAATCAAGAAAAAGGCCAATGGCCGAACAGGGAGACTACGATGTCGAATGAACTAAGCTACCTGCTGTCGCGTGCGGCGAAGGGGTTGATGAGCCGTCGCGAATTCGTCGGCCGGGCCGGTGCGCTGGGTGTTTCGGCTGCGATGGCGGGCAC
>CAMFLG010000481.1 GCA_945957495.1 uncultured Pseudorhodobacter sp.
CGCATGCTCTGCTTGCCAAGGGCATCCGGTTCAAGAACCTTGGCCTGCTGGTCATTGACGAGGAACAGCACTTTGGCGTGACCCACAAGGAACGCCTGAAGGAAATGCGATCCGAGGTTCACGTCCTGACCCTGACCGCCACGCCGATTCCGCGCACGCTGCAACTGTCGCTGACCGGGGTGCGCGATCTGTCGATCATCGCCACCCCGCCGGTGGACCGTCTGGCGATCCGCACCTATGTCTCGGAATTTGACACCATCACCATCCGAGAGGCGCTGTTGCGCGAACATTTCCGCGGCGGTCAAAGCTTTTACGTCGTGCCGCGCATCTCTGACCTGCCAGAGATAGAGGATTTCCTGAAAACCCATGTGCCGGAAGTCTCCTACGTCATCGCCCACGGCCAATTGGCGGCGGGCGATCTGGATGACCGGATGAACCAGTTCTACGACGGCAAATATGATGTGCTGCTGGCCACTTCGATCGTGGAATCCGGTCTGGATATTCCCACCGCCAACACCATGATCGTGCACCGCGCCGATATGTTCGGCCTGTCGCAGCTGTATCAGATCCGGGGCCGGGTGGGCCGCGCCAAGACCCGCGCCTATTGTTTCCTGACCACCAAACCGCGCAGCCCGCTGACGCCGCAGGCCACCAAACGCCTGCGCCTTATGGGCTCGCTGGACAGCCTCGGCGCAGGCTTCAACCTCGCCAGCCATGACCTTGATCTGCGCGGCGCGGGCAATCTGCTGGGTGAGGAACAGTCCGGCCATATCAAGGAGGTTGGCTACGAACTTTATCAGGCGATGCTGGAAGAGACGATTGCCAAGATCAAATCCGGCGAATTGCAGGGGCTGACCTCGGTGGATGATCAATGGTCGCCGCAGATCAATCTGGGCGTGCCGGTGATGATCCCGGAAAGCTATATCCCCGATCTGGACATCCGGCTTGGCCTGTATCGCCGCCTGTCCAGCCTTGCCACCAAGGTGGAACTGGAAGGGTTCGCTGCCGAACTGATTGACCGGTTCGGCCCGATCCCGAAAGAGGTCAACACGCTGATGCTGATCGTGCGCATCAAGTCGATGTGCAAGCGCGCCGGCATTTCCCGCATCGACGCCGGGGCCAAGGGCGCCACGGTGCAATTTCACAACGACAAATTCGCCAACCCGGCGGGCCTTGTGGAATTTATGAAGGCGCAAGGCCCTGCCGCCAAAATTCAGGGCAACAAGATCGTGCTTCTGGGCGAAATGAAATCCGAAGCCGAACGCATCAAGGGTGCCTTCGCCATCGCCCGCGATCTGGCGGAAAAAGTGGTGCGCGGCAAATCCTAACGCCGCGCGAACTGCATCACCAGCAGGCTCAGCCCCGAAAACACCGCGACCCCCACCATCAGGGGCACCTGGGTTCCGTCCAGTGCCAGCCCTACCGGCACCGCCAACAGCACCGATCCTACCGTCGCCAGCGCACTGGTGACAGACGCCGCAATCCCCGCCAGATGGCCCAACGGCTCCATCGCCAGGGCGTTCAGGTTGCCCAGCGTCAGCGACATCATCGCAAACAGCGCAATGCTCCACAGGATATGCGCCGGAAAGGCCAGAGCCTCTGGCATGATCCCCGAAACCGTGCTGACCAACATCACCAGCGTCAGCGCCAATATCCCGGTATAGGTCGTCACCACCACTGCCCGCATGCCGCGTTTCACCACCACCCGCGCGTTGATCATACTGCCCATGGTCGAGCACAGCGCAATCACCGCAAACCACATCGGAAAGCTGTCGGCCCGGTTGAACCGGTGTTCGAAAATCCCCTGCATCGACGACAGCGTCGCAAACAGACAGCCCAGGGTCAGCATCTGCGCCACAATGGTGATCAGAACGATCCGGTGCGACAACACCTCGCGCGTGGCCGAGATCAGCTTGCCCACCGAAAGCGGACGACGCGCCGAAACCGGCAATGTTTCCGGTTGCCGCAGCCCCAGCCAGACCATCGTGATCGCGGCAAAGCCGATATAGACCAGAAAGATCGTCTGCCAACCCGACACGGAAATCACCGCTTGCCCCATCAGCGGCGCAACCGCAGGCACCAGCGCAAAGACCATCATGACAAAGCTCATCACCTTTGCCATCTCGCGCCCCTTGAACATATCGCGCATCAGCGCGATCGAAACGATGCGCGGGAAGGCCGCGCCAAATCCCTGCACCACCCGGGCGACCAGCAAAAGATCAAGCGAGTTGGCGAAAAAACAGGCGATGGCCGCGCCGATATACAGCGACGATCCGGCCAGGATCATCGCCTTGCGCCCGAACGCATCCGAAAGCGGCCCGGCAAACAGCGTGCCCAGCCCCATGCCAAAGACAAAGCTTGTCACCACCAACTGCGCCCGGTTCGGCGCATCGGGCGACAGGTTGGCGGCAATTTCTGGCAGGGCGGGCAACATGGCGTCAATCGAAACGGCCACAGTGGCCGAAAGCGCCGCCATCAGGGCAACAAACTCGCCCCGCGACAAAGGTTTAAGAGCGGTCATGGATCAGCGGCCTTCAATCTCTTCGGCTTTGGCAACCAGCTCGTCAATCACCTGCGCCCAAACCTCGGGCGGTTGTGCGCCGGATACGACGTATTGCTGCGCGATCAGAAAGGTCGGCACGGCGTTGACGCCCTTTTGCCGCGCATCCATGTCGCGGGCGGCGATGTCGTCACGGTCGGCGTCACTGGCCAAAAGCCGTGCCGTCACCGCGCGGTCCATGCCCACCTCTGCCGCGATATCCGCTAGCACTTCTGCATCCCCAATATCGCGCCCCTCACGCCAATAGGCGCGGAACAGGGCTGAAACCAGCGGCGTCTGCCGCCCCTCCAGCC
>CAMFLG010000482.1 GCA_945957495.1 uncultured Pseudorhodobacter sp.
GCACCCCATCGGCGCGCAGGGCCTCTGCCAGCCGTTCGGTATCCACCCCCGCCGGGGCGCGCATCCAGAAACTCGATCCGCCAAAACCGCCCTGCCCCGCCACCGTCAGGCCATTCTCGCGGATCGCCTCTTCCATCACCTGCCGCCGCCGCCGATAGGCGTTGCGCATCCGGTTGATCAGCGCGTCATAGTGACCAAGGCTCAGGAAATAGGCCACGGTGCGCTGAATATGCCCGGGCGGATGGCGCAGCATCATCAGACGCAGGGCGCGCACCTCGCGGATGAAACTGGCGGGCCCCACCATGTAGCCCAGCCGCATCCCCGGAAACACCGATTTCGAAAACGAGCCTAGGTAGACCACCCGCCCCTCGCTGTCCAAGGACTTCAGCGCGGGCGAAACGGGCTTCAGAAAGCTCATCTCGAATTCGTAATCATCCTCAACGATCACAAAACCCTCGCGCCCCGCCGCCTCCAGCAGGGCCAGACGCCGTTCCAGCGGCATGGTGGCATTGGTCGGGCATTGGTGGCTGGCGGTGGTAAACACCACGTCCACCCCCTTCGGAACCGCCTCGGGCGGCAGCCCGTCGGCATCGACATCGACCGAGATCACCTCCGTCCCCGAAGGCGCCAAAGCCCCGCGCAGGCCGGAATAGCCTGGGTTTTCCACCACCGCGCGCCGCCCCGGCCCCAGCAAAGTCTCAACCGCCAGCCACAGCGCATTCTGCGCCCCCATGGTCAGCAAAACCTCATCCTCGCGCGCCGCAATCCCCCGGCGCGGCAGGATCGACCGCAACAGATGCTCGATCAGCAGCGGATCATCGCGGTCATACATATCGCTGGTCAGCGCCGCAAAATCCTTGCGCCCCAACGCCCGCAACGCGCAAAGCCGCCAGTTCTGGTGATCGAACAGCGAGGCATCCGCCTGCCCATAGATGAAGGGATAGGCATATTCCTCCCAGTTCACCGGCCGCTTGACCGTGGCAAGCCCGGAAAACCGCTGCCCGGTCAGCCGCTCAAAATCCGCGCTTTCCATCCGGGGCGCGCGCGCGGCCAGTTCCGGCGCACGCGGCGCGTTTTCCGAGATGAAATAACCCGACCGCCCCCGCGCCGTCAGATAGTCAGAGCTGACCAGCTCGGAATAAGACAGCGTGATGGTGATGCGGCTGATCCCCAGATGCGCCGCAAGCCCCCGCGACGACGGCATCTTCTGCCCCGGACGGAACCGCCCCGACAGCACGCCCTCCGTCACCATCTGCCGGATGCGCTGCTGCAAGGTGCCGCGCCCGCTGGGCGGCAGAACAAAGGCTTCGGCTGGGATCGGCATTCTGGCCTCATACGCGCGGTCACACTGGACCTATAGGCGCGCAGCACCCCGGTGCTGTCAAGCCATCAGGGACGGCCTAGCGCATGGTCCAATAGGCGATCGACTCGCGGCAATAGGCCCGCGCCGCACCCGCGGTCAGATACAGCGGGGCATCGCCGATCACGTTCAGACCATTGGTCGTGGCGGCCCCCTCGGCGCTGAACGAAAACGTCAGCGTCTGCCGTGCCTTGCGCGGCGGTTCCGAGATAAGCCAGATCTTCGTCGCAGGCGGCAGGTTCAGCAGCGCAATCGCGAAATCACCCGCCGCACACCAGCCATCCATATAGGTCAGCCCGCCACGCGGATAGACCACCATCTGATCCGCCCCGGATGCCTCGATCCGGAACGCGTTCATGGCATAAAACGCCTGCGCAGGCCCGGCGACCAATGCGCCAACCGTCACAAGCACCGCCCCCAACCTGTGGATCGTCCCCATCGCAAACATCCCTCTGTCAAGACCAATGCCCCTGCATAGCAAAGCCGCCGCGTGAATTCGAGCCGATAACACAGCCCTTTCCCACGCCCCAGCCAGGACATCCCGGAATTTTCAAAAATTCCGGCCCGATTTCCGCGCGGAAATCGCAGCCCTGCCGCCACCGTCGCCGGTGGACCCCGCGCGCTGCTTGCGCTATCACGCGGGCGCATATCCTCAAGGAGCCGCCAATGTCCGCCCATGCCACCGCCCAACCGATGACCGCCCGCAAATCCGGCCCGCTGACCGGCACGGCCTCGGTGCCGGGCGACAAGTCGATCAGCCACCGCGCGCTGATCTTCGGGGCGATGGCGGTGGGCGAGACGCGCATCACCGGCCTTCTGGAAGGGCAGGATGTGCTGGATACCGCCAAGGCCATGCGGGCCTTCGGCGCCACCGTCACCCAGCACGGCCCCGGCGCCTGGTCGGTGAACGGCGTCGGCGTCGGCGGCTTTCAGGAGCCCGCCGATGTGATCGACTGCGGCAACTCCGGCACCGGGGTGCGGCTGATCATGGGCACGATGGCGACCACCCCAATGACCGCCACCTTCACCGGCGACGCCTCGTTGCGCAAACGCCCGATGGGGCGCGTGACCGACCCGCTGTCGCTGTTCGGCACCCAGGCCTACGGGCGCAAGGGCGGCCGCCTGCCGATGACGATTGTGGGCGCGGCCCATCCCGTGCCCGTCCGCTATGCGCTGCCCGTGGCCTCGGCCCAGGTGAAATCCGCCGTCTTGCTGGCGGGGCTGAACGCGCCGGGGCAGACGGTGGTGATCGAAAAGGAACCCACCCGCGACCATTCCGAACGCATGCTGCTGGGCTTTGGCGCGCAGCTGACGGTCGAACACACCAGCGAAGGCAACGTCATCACCCTGACCGGCCAGCCCGAACTGCGCCCGCAGACCGTCGCCGTGCCGCGCGATCCCTCCTCTGCCGCCTTCCCGGTCTGCGCGGCGCTGATCGTCGAAGGCTCTGACATTTTCGTCCCCGGCGTCAGCCAGAACCTGACCCGCAA
>CAMFLG010000483.1 GCA_945957495.1 uncultured Pseudorhodobacter sp.
CCCTTGGTGAAGATCGAAAACACCCGCGCCTATGGGGCCGAGGTGGTTTTGTATGACCGCGAAACCCAGGACCGCGATGCGATTGGGGCGGCATTGGCTGCGGCGCGGGGGCTGACGCTGATCCGGCCCTATGACGAGCCGCAAGTGATCGCGGGACAAGGCACGGTGGGGTTGGAGATTGCGGCGCAGGCGGCGGATGAATTCATCTCAGAGGCCGAGGTAATCACCTGCTGCGGTGGTGGTGGCCTGACATCTGGCGTGGCTTTGGCGCTGCAGGGGCAGTTCCGGGTGCGCACGGCGGAACCGGCGGGGTTTGACGATGTGGCGCGGTCCTTGGCCTCGGGGCGGCGAGAGCGGAATGCGGCGCTGTCGGGGTCGATCTGCGATGCGATTGTGACGCCCAGCCCGGGCGAGATCACCTTTCCGGTCCTGCAGCGGCTGTGCGGGCCAGGGCTGGTTGTCAGCGATGAAGAGGCGCTGCGCGCGATGGTGCTGGCGTTTTCGCATCTGCGCATCGTGCTGGAACCGGGCGGCGCGGTCGCCCTGGCGGCGGCGCTGTTTCGCGACGATCTGCCCGATACGGTGATTGCGGTGGCATCGGGCGGCAATGTGGACCCGGCGGTGTTCGGCGTGGCCTTGGCGCGGTTCGGGGGGTAGGCGTGGCGCTGGTTTATCTGGATGATGTGCGGCTGAATGCCGAGGTTTCGGGGCCGGTTGGCGGGCCGGGGGTGCTGCTGCTGCATGCGTTGGGCACGAACCTGACCATATGGGATGAGGTGGTGGCGCTGTTGCCGCCCAGCCTGCGGGTGCTGCGTTACGATCAGCGCGGGCATGGGCGTTCGGATGTGCCCGCCGCGCCCTACAGCATGGGCGGGCTGATCCGGGATGCCGAACGGATGCTGACGCATTTCGGGATGAAAGAGGTGGTTGTGGTCGGCCTGAGCCTTGGCGGGCTGGTGGCGCAGGGGCTGGCCGTCAAGCGGCTGGATCTGGTGCGGGGGATGGTGCTGTCGAACACCGCCGCCAAGATCGGATCGGCAGAGATGTGGCAGGCGCGGATTGACACGGTGCGGGCGCAGGGCTTGGCGGATTATGCCGATGGCGCGATGGAGCGGATGTTCGGGCGGCGCTGGCGCGAGGTGGCGGGCATGTCGCGGGTGCGCGCGATGCTGGAGGCGACGGCGGCAGAGGGTTGGTGCGGATGTGCGGCGGCGATTGCCGGGACGGATTTTTACACGCCCACGGCGGGCCTGACCCTGCCAACGCTGGTGATCGCCGGGATCAATGATGGCACCACGCCCCCGGACCTTGTGCGCGAAACCGCCGATCTGATCCTTGGCAGCCGCTGGCATCTGTTCCGGGGCGCGGGGCATCTGCCGATGGTGGAAAAACCGCAGGACTATGCCGATCTGCTGGCCGGGTTCCTGCGCGACATCGGCCATGTCTGAGATTTTGCTGATCCACGGCGCCTGTCAGGGCGGCTGGGTCTGGCAGCAGGTTATTCCCGGGCTGGCGGCGCTGGGTCACAGCGCGCGGGCGCTGGATTTGCCGGGGCGCGGGGCGGATACGACGCTGGCAGCACAGGCGCGCGCGGTGGTGGATGCCTTGCGCGGGCAGACCATTCTGGTGGGGCACTCCGCCGGGGGATTTGCCATCACGGCAGCAGCGCAGATGCGGCCAGACCTTGTGGCGGGCCTGATTTATGTCTGCGCCTATGTGCCGAAACCGGGGAAAAGCTTGGCCGATATGCGGCGGGCGGGGCCAAGGCAGCCGCTTGCGGGATCTTTCGTTGTGGCAGCGGATCGGCGGACATTCGGCTTTGATCCGGCACTCGCCCCTGCCCTGTTTTTCCACGATTGCCCGGAGGCAGAGGCGGCAACAGCCCGGCTTTGCGCCGACAGCGTGGCCGTGATGGAGACCGCCCTGCCCGACACCGCTTGCGCCGAAAGCCTGCCGCGCGGCTATATCCTGTGTACGGATGATCGGGCCATTCCGCGCGAATATCAGGCGGTTATGGCAGATGGGATCGCCCTGACCGAACACCTGCCCTGCGGCCATTCACCGTTCCTGGCGATGCCAGAACGGCTTGCCGCCAGCATCGCACGAATGGCCGGACAGTGGGGCGTCCCGGTTTGATCATATCTTTCACATCAGATTGACATTGCCGCCCTAAAGGATAGCTTGCGCTTCTTTTTGAGGTTGAAATGTCTTTCCGCCCCGCATCTGGCCGCGCCAATCTGGCCCTGCTGTTCATCCTTGCCACGGTCACGCTGGATGCCATCGGCATCGGGCTGATCTTTCCTGTCATGCCGGATCTGATGGAAAGCGTCACGCATGGCACGCTTAGTCAGGCGGCGATGTGGGGCGGTGTGCTGGCGACCTCCTACGCGCTGATGCAGTTTCTGTTCGGGCCGATCATGGGCAACCTGTCGGACCATTTCGGGCGGCGTCCGGTGTTGTTGGTGTCGCTGGTGGTGATGTCGCTGGATTATCTGGCGATGGCGGTCGCGCCCAGCGTGATGCTGCTGTTGATCACCCGGATCATCGCCGGGATCGCATCGGCCACCTATTCAACGGCCAATGCCTATGTCGCCGACATTTCGGAGCCTGATCAGCGCGGCAAGAATTTCGGCTATATCGGCGCGGCCTTTGGCATCGGCTTTATCGCCGGGCCAATGATCGGCGGGCTGACCGCCGGGATCGACCCGCGCGCGCCGTTCTGGATCGCGGCGGGGCTGGCTGCGGCGAACGTCGCCTTCGGGGTGCTGGTGCTGCCGGAAAGCCTGTCGCCTGCCAACCGCCGCGCCTTCACCCTTGCTCGGGCCAATCCGCTGGCCTCTTTCGCGG
>CAMFLG010000484.1 GCA_945957495.1 uncultured Pseudorhodobacter sp.
GCGCTTGTCGGCCTTGCCGACCCGCTGCAGGGCATCACCAAAATCGTCCGCGGCGACATCCACTGGCAAGGCGTCTACTGGGAGCCGCTGATCTTTGTCGGCGCCATCTTCTTCATCTTCTGCTTCGCGATGTCGCGGTACTCGATGTACCTCGAACGCAAGCTGAAAACCGATCATCGCTAAGGGATTTCCATCATGGCAGAACACGCAATCGACCGCAGCAAGATGCAAATCTCGGATGAGGTCGCCATTCAGATCACCGGCATGAACAAGTGGTACGGTCAGTTCCACGTCTTGCGCGACATCAACATGACGGTGAACAAGGGCGAACGCATCGTCATCTGCGGCCCGTCCGGTTCGGGCAAGTCCACCCTGATCCGCTGCATCAACCGGCTGGAGGAACATCAGCAGGGCCAGATCATCGTGGACGGCACTGAACTCACGTCAGACTTGAAGAACATCGACAAGGTCCGGTCAGAGGTTGGCATGGTGTTTCAACACTTCAACCTGTTCCCGCACCTGACCATTCTGGAAAACTGCACCCTCGCGCCGATCTGGGTCCGCAAGACGCCCAAGCGTGAGGCGGTCGAAACCGCGATGCACTTTCTGGAAAAGGTCAAGATCCCGGAACAGGCCAACAAATACCCCGGTCAGCTTTCCGGCGGTCAGCAACAGCGCGTCGCCATCGCGCGTTCGCTGTGCATGAAGCCGCGCATCATGCTGTTCGACGAACCCACCTCGGCGCTTGACCCGGAAATGATCAAAGAGGTGCTCGACACCATGATTTCCCTCGCCGAAGAAGGCATGACCATGCTTTGCGTGACCCACGAAATGGGCTTTGCGCAGGCCGTGGCGAACCGGGTGATCTTCATGGATCAGGGCCAGATCGTGGAACAGAACGAACCGCGTGAATTCTTCAACAACCCGCAGTCCGAACGCACCAAACTGTTCCTCAGCCAAATCCTCGGCCACTGATCGCCAAAGCCGGGGGCCGGGCGATGGTGCCAATTGTCGGCATTTGCCGCTTCTCCTTTCTGGGGCGCGGCGATTGGAGCGTCTGGACAGACGCCGAAGGCAAACGAAGCGCCCCCGATAACATCGCAGACCATGCGGCAAGGCTTTATGACCCTGCCCGCATGGCCCAGCGGTTCTACAGCTTTGAAAACCTGCTATTGGCGGCGATGACCGCCCAGACCGACCCCGAATTTCATCTCGTGGTGCTGACCTCCACCGCCATGCCACCGCAGTATCAAACGCAGTTGCGTGATCTGACGGCGAGTCGCCCCAACCTGCATCTGGTGATCTCGGATGCGGCTAATGTGAATGACGGTCTGTTTCCCCGACTGGCGGCGATCCGGGGCGATGCGCCGGGGTTGGTGCAGTTTCGCATCGACGATGACGATTGCCTGTCCATCGACTATGTCGCGCGGCTGGCCGATTTCGCGCGCCGCATGCAGGGGTTTGGCCCGTTCAGCTATTCCCGCCCGAATGGTCTACTGCTGACCGCCTATCATGGTGAGCAACCGCAGTATTTCGCCTTGAAACAGGCGTTTCACTCGATGGGCACCGCCGTCTATCTGCCAAATTTGCAGCATACCGTGTTCAGCTTTGGCCATTTCGCCCTGCAGTCGCGCTTCCCCAGCTTTCTGGATGGCGGGGGCATGTCGTTTCTGGCGCTGAAACTCTCGGGCCACGATTCGAAACCGATGCGAAGTGATAGCCAATTGCCACGCGGGATGACGCCGATCTCTGACGCAGAGTTTGCCAAACATCTGGTCCGCCACTTCCCGTATCTGGATTTTGCCGCGCTGTTGCCGTGGGTTCAGGCGCAGGTGCAAGCGGCGCCCGCAGGCTAAGGCTCGGGCCATTCCCGCCGCCGTGCTGTCGCAGTCAGCCAAGCAGGCCTGCCTGCCGCCGGGCAAGGTCAAAGAAACCAAAGCTGGAGATGCAGATGACCTGGGAAGCCTATCTCGACCGTGAACAGCCGCGCTTTGTCGCCGAATTGCTGGACTTCATCCGCATCCCGTCCGTGTCCGCCAAGCCGGAAAACATCCCCGATGTGGTCCGCGCGGGCGAATGGGTGGCGGCCCGGCTGACCGCCGCTGGCGCCGAACGGGCAGAGGTGCTGCCCACCGCAGGCCATCCCGTTGTATGTGCCGAATGGCTGCATGCCGGGGCCGACAAGCCCACTGTGCTGATCTACGGTCATTTCGATGTGCAGCCCGCCGAACCCTTCGATCTGTGGGAGACACCCCCCTTTGAACCGCAAATCCGCGAAGGCCGCATCTGGGGCCGGGGCGCATCGGATGACAAGGGCGGCATGCTGATCCCGATTCTGGCCTTCGAGGCGATGCTGAAAACCAACGGAACCCTGCCCGTGAACGTGAAGTTTTTCTTCGAGGGGCAAGAGGAAATCGGTTCGCCCGATCTGCCGCCCTTCGTGGCCGCCAACGCCGACCGGCTCAAGGCCGACATGATCTTTTCCGCCGATGGCTTGCAATGGTCCCCCGATCAGCCGCAGGTTGTCGAGGCGTTGAAGGGCCTGGTGTCGCTGGAAATCACCGCCCGCGTCGCCCGCTCTGATCTGCATTCTGGTCTGCACGGCGGCGGCATCGCCAACCCGGCGATGGCTCTGGCCCATATCCTCGCCTCGCTCAAGGCCGCAGACGGCATGATCTCTGTTCCCGGCTTTTACGACGATGTGCTGCCCCTGACCGATGATGTCCGCGCCGCCATCGCCCGCGTGCCGTTTGACGAGGCCGCCTATCTGGCCGAAAGCGGCGCCATCGCCACCTTTGGCGAACCCGGCTATACCACCCGCGAACGGCTTTGGGCGCGCCCGACGCT
>CAMFLG010000485.1 GCA_945957495.1 uncultured Pseudorhodobacter sp.
TGCTGCAACTGATGGAAAAGCGTCTGGCCGAAGTGCAGCGCGCCATGGGGGAAAGCCTCCAGGGCACCGCCACCCGCACCGCGCATTCCTTGGGCGAGCTTCAGCAACGCCTGCAAACCATCGACAAGGCGCAGGCCAATATTGAAAAACTGTCCGGCAACGTGCTGAACCTGCAAGACATTCTGGCCAACAAACAGGCGCGCGGCGCCTTTGGTGAAATTCAGCTGAACGACATCGTGCAAAAGGCGCTGCCCTCGGATGCCTATACGATGCAGGCCACGCTCAGTAACGGCAAACGTGCCGATTGCCTGATCCACCTGCCCAACCCGCCCGGCCCCATCGTCATCGACGCTAAATTTCCGTTAGAGGCGTATGAGGCCCTGCGCCGCGCCGAAAACCCACGCCAAGTGACCGAGGCGCAGGCGCAACTGCGCACCGCCGTGCGGGCCCATATCAAGGCGATTTCCGAAAAATACATCCTTGATGGCGAAACCGCCGATGGCGCACTGATGTTTCTGCCTTCTGAGGCCGTCTACGCCGAATTGCACGCCAACTTCCCCGAAGTGGTGCGCGACGGCTTTACCGCCCGCGTCTGGATCGTGTCGCCCACCACATGCATGGCGACGCTGAACACCATGCGCGCGGTGCTGAAAGACGCGCGGATGCGCGAGCAGGCGGGCGCGATCCGCACCACCCTGCGCCAGTTGCACCGCGATGTGGAAATTGTGGTGGAACGGGTGGACAAGCTTTCCACCCATTTCCATCAGGCCCGCGCCGATCTGGACGGCATCACCACCGCCGCCGAACGCGCTGGTAAACGCGCCGCCCGGCTGGACAATTTCGATTTTGAGGAATTGGCACCGAACGACCCCACCCCCATCCTTGGCCCGAAGGCAGCCGAATGATCCGCCACCTGACCCCGGCCGATTACAAGACGATGCCTTGGGCCAATGGCAAAGGCGTTACCGTTGAAATGCTGCGGGTTGAGGTCGCGGGCGCGGTGAAATGGCGGCTGTCGCGCGCCTCGGTGGTCGAGGATGGCGATTTTTCGCTGTTCCCCGGCATCGACCGCAATTTGACCGTGATCACCGGCCCGGGGTTCGATCTGGTCAGCGCTGATGCAACCCTGCCCGCCCGCCCGCTGCACCCCGTGGCCTTCCCCGGCGATGTGGCGATCCGCGCGGCGGGCGTCGCCGCCCCCTCTGACGATTTCAACGTGATGACGGCGCGCGGCCTGCCAAAGCCGCAGGTGCAGGTGATCACAACCCCCGCCGACCTTTCCGCAGGCGGCACGCTTGCGATTTTCGCGCTAGGGGAAGCCACGGCAGGCGGGCTTGCACTGGGCCGCTATGACCTTGTGCTGACAGATGCCGCCATCACCGTTTCCGGCCCCGTGATCGCGGTAAGGTTTGCGTAGGATGGGCAATATTGCCCATCCTACGGGCGACATATTGCTTAACCAAAGGTAAATCGCTGGTTGCCGGATGTGATCGCACCCGATGCCAAGACGACCGGGCAAGTGATTGCGAACTTCCGGCAGGTGGTCCAGGAAGGCGACCTGCGCCTGCATCCGCAGATCGCTGGCCTGATCGACAAGGAGATGCTGGAGAAAATGGGCGGGCGCAGGTAGGGGTATCCGCCCTTACCGAATATCCCGGAAAACAGGAGGCAAAGGCGAAAATGCAGGTCATCTATCATGATTTCTATCGGGCCGACAAAAAAATGGCGACGGCCTGCCAGCCGACTACGATCCGCGCACGATCATGGCGGCGGTATTTCCGGAAACAGGTGAACGGTTTTCGAAACTGACAGACCGTCCGTCCTTCATGGTCGATACCGGCGCACTCTATCGCTACGAGGGTCCGAACGACCGGTTCGAGTTTCGGATGTATCTTACGCCAGGTTACCGTCGGCTGTCACGGGGCGATCCGAACGCGGACACGATTGCCAACATTAAGAAGGGCCGTGAAGCCAGAATGTTCGATGGCATCATTGACGAGTTCCCGTGGTCGGAACAGCGCAAGGACTTGGACTTTTTCGAGCATTTTATGAAGCTGGCGTACTGGGAGTTTATGGGCAGTCCTAACAATAGGGACGATGACTATGAAGTCATTCACGACGTGCCCTACGGGTTTCAGCAGACCATTAGATTCCGCATGTTCACCTATGGCAAAGCCGGTTTTCATAGCTTCGCCCGCTATCCTTGACCTTTCCCATCAACCTTGTTTCGGGACGACATTATGACCACCAATCCGTTGCTTGATCTTCTGAAAGACACTGTTGCGGCCTCTGGCCTGCCGCTGACCACGGATCTGTTGAAACAGTTTGTCAGCGCGCAAATGAATGTTGCGGATAACTTCCAGCTTTTCGATGCCAGCGGCGTGGTGGTCAATTCAAACAAGACTATTCTTTACAGCGGCAACTTCATTGACCCGGAAACCGGCGACAAAATTTGGACGGGTGTTATTGCCGAAGACATGGCGGCACGCGGCAGCGAATCCGTCAGAGTGATTCAGAACACCAGGATGGGCCGGTTCTTGGATGCCTTGTGGCGATCCGGGCGATGGGGGTCACGGCACTCCCTGACGATTTCAACGTGATGACGGCGCGCGGCCTGCCAAAGCCCCAAGTGCAGGTGATCACCACTGCCACCGACCTTGCTGCAGGCGGCATGCTTGCGATTTTCGCACTGGCGGAAGCCACGGCAGGCGGGCTTGCACTGGGCCGCTATGACCTTGTGCTGACAGATGCAGCCATCACCGTTTCCGGCCCCGTGATCGCGGTACGCTTCGCGTAGCAACTGTGTTTCAGCCGCTCTGTTTCACGAAATTTTTTCCGTCGCGTG
>CAMFLG010000486.1 GCA_945957495.1 uncultured Pseudorhodobacter sp.
AAAATTGCCTGCGACAGATGCGCCGCCTATTCTTGCGGCAGAACAGGCAGGAGAACGCCCAATGACCTCGCAGAATCCGGTTTTCATTCCCGGCCCAACCAATATCCCCGAATCGATCCGCAAGGCCTGCGATATCGGCACGCTGGATCACCGCTCTCCCGCGTTCGCGCGGTTGTTCAAGCCTGCGGTGGCAGGCGTCCGGCGGGTGTTGAACATGGGGGATGCGGGTGAGGTCATCATTCTGCCCTCCACCGGCACGGGTGGCTGGGAGGCGGCGATTTCCAACACGCTGTCGCCGGGCGATACAGTGCTGGCGGCGCGGTTCGGCATGTTTTCGCACCGCTGGATTGATATGTGTCAGCGCCACGGGCTGAACGTTGAGATCATCGAAACGCCCTGGGGTCAGGGCGCGCCGCATGCCGCGATCGAGGCGGCGCTGCGGGCGGATTCTGCGCATAAGATCAAGGTGGTGCTGGCCACGCACAACGAAACCGCGACGGGCGTGATGTCGGATATTTCCGCGATCCGCCGCGCGATGGATGCGGCGGGGCATCCGGCGATGCTGTTTGTCGATGGCGTGTCCTCGATTGGCTGCGTGCCGTTTGATATGGCGGGCTGGGGCGTGGATATTGCCGTGGCGGGCAGTCAGAAGGGCTTCATGCTGCCGGCGGGTCTGGCGATCCTGGGCGTTTCGCCCAAGGCGCTGGCCGCGATGGAAACGGCCACGCTGCCGCGGTGTTTCTTTGATTTCAAAGACATGATCCGCACCAATGCCGCAGGCGGCTATCCCTATACCCCCGCTGTGGGGTTGATTGCCGGTTTGGCCCGCGCGATTGAGCTGCTGGAGGATGAGGGGCTGGACCGCGTTTATGCCCGCCATCGCCGCCTGTCCGAAGGCGTCCGGCGGGCCATTGCGGCCTGGGGGATGAAACCCTGTGCGGTGTCGCCCGACCTTCACTCGCAAACCGTGACCGCCGTAGTGGTGCCAGAGGGGTGCAATGGCACCGACCTCGTGCAACTGGCGGCGCAGAAGTATGACGTGGCTTTTGGCGTGGGCCTGGGCGAGGTGGCGGGCAAAGTGTTCCGCATCGGCCATCTGGGTAGCCTGACCGACGTGATGGTGCTGTCGGGGCTGGCTGCGGCAGAGATGTGCATGGCCGATCTGGGCTGGCCGATCAAACTCGGCTCTGGCGTGGCGGCGGCGCAGGACTACTATCGTTTGAACGCAGGGTAAGGAGGCACAGATGTATATTCCCACTTATGCCGATGTTGAGGCCGCGCATGCGCGCATCCTGCCCTATATCCACCGCACGCCGGTGCTGACATCAAGCTATATCAATGGCTTGGCGGGGGCAGAGCTGTACTTCAAATGCGAGAATTTCCAGAAGGCGGCGGCGTTCAAGGCGCGTGGCGCGTCGAATGCGGTCTTTGGGCTGACCGAGGCGCAGGCAGCCAAGGGTGTGGCCACTCATTCCAGCGGCAACCACGGGCTGTGCCTGTCTTATGCCGCCGGGCGGCGCGGGATTGCCTGCACCGTGGTCATGCCGCGCACCGCACCGCAGGCCAAGAAAGACGCCGTGCGCGGCTATGGCGGGCGGGTGGTGGAATGCGAACCCTCAACCAGCAGCCGCGAGGCGGTGTTTGCGCAAGTTGTGGCGGAAACCGGGGCAGAGTTCGTGCATCCCTATAACGATCCGCGCGTGATCGCGGGGCAAGCCACCTGCTCACGCGAGTTGAACGAACAGGTGCCGGGGCTGGATGCGGTGATTGCGCCGATTGGCGGCGGCGGCATGATTTCGGGCACTTGCCTGACGCTGTCCACCATCGCGCCCGGGGTGAAGGTTTATGCGGGCGAGCCGGAACAGGCCGATGACGCGGCGCGGTCGTTCCGCGCGGGCCATATCATCGCCGATGATGCGCCGGAAACCGTGGCGGACGGGCTGAAAGTACCCTTGAAAGAGCTGACCTGGCATTTCGTGCAAAAGCACGTCACCGACATTCTGACCGTTTCCGAAGACGAAATCATCGAGGCGATGAAGCTGATCTGGAAGCGGATGAAGATCGTGATGGAGCCGTCAAGTGCCGTGCCTCTGGCCGCGATCCTGCGCAACCCGCAGGTCTTCAAAGGGCAGCGCGTGGGCGTGATCATCACCGGCGGCAACGTCGATCTGGATAAATTGCCCTGGATGTAGGGCTGGGAGGTTGCAATGAACAAAGCTGTTGATTTCAAAGGGCTTGAAGTTGGGTATGACATCCCTGCCCTGCCCGGCATGGATGAGAAAGACATTCAGACCCCCTGCCTTGTGCTGGATCTGGATGCGCTGGAACGCAACATCAAGAAGATGGGTGATGCGGCCAAGGCAATGGGTGTGCGCCACCGTATCCACGGCAAGATGCACAAGTCCGTCGATGTGGCGCTGTTGCAGGAACGTCTGGGCGGGTCGTGCGGCGTGTGCTGTCAAAAGGTGTCAGAGGCCGAGGTTTTCGCGCGGGGCGGCATCAAGGATGTGCTTGTCTCTAACCAAGTGCGCGACCCGGCCAAGATCGACCGGCTGGCGCGGCTGCCGAAGCTGGGCGCGCGAACCATCGTTTGCGTGGATGACATCGCCAATGTGGCCGATCTGTCGGCGGCGGCGGTTCGCCATGGCACGACGATCGAATGTCTGGTGGAAATCGACTGCGGCGCCGGGCGCTGTGGGGTGAAAACCACGCCGGAGGTGGTGGCGATTGCGCAGGCGATCGCGGCGGCGCCGGGGCTGAAATTCTCTGGCATTCAGGCCTATCAGGGCGCCATGCAGCACATGGATCTTTACGCCGACCGCAAGGCCAAGATCGACCTTGCAG
>CAMFLG010000487.1 GCA_945957495.1 uncultured Pseudorhodobacter sp.
CCCCTCACCCAAGGGAAGCCGGGCGATTGGGGAACTGATCGCGGCGGCGATGGCGAAGTAAGGCGGTTGCGGCGCTGTCCCGGGTCGGGACATCCGCTTTTCTGTTTCAAGGCAAAGCTTTACAGGATTCGATTCAGAAATCGTTAAGGGGTTTCTGCCCAACGCGGATGCGACTGGGGCAGAGCAAGGACCGGGGCCAAGCCCCGACCGGGCGGTGGGCAGATTGCCCACCCTACGGGTGCGACGCGGGAGTGCGTCAGAGCGTTGCTGCCCATTGCGCCACCACGGCCCAGCCCAGTGCGTTGGAGGCGCAGCAGCCCATGCCTGCCGCGACAACGGGTTGCCCAGGCTCGCAAGACGACCGCACCGGATGCGGCGCGCAGCAGCCACAGGCAGCCACGCCCGCCGCACCACCCCGCCCCGAAATGGCGGCCACCTTGGCCAATGCGTAAAGCGGCTTGGGCGCGGGATCGGGCAGGAACAGCGAAGCCTTCTTCTGGGCATCCGGCGGGGTTACGGGATAGACCGTCCCCTCCAGCACCGTGCCCCAGACGCCGATATCCTTGATTTTGGCCGGGTCCACCGCATAGGGGTCATCTTCCAGGATCGTGAAATTGGCGTATTTGCCCGGCGCGATGCTGCCGATCTGGGTTTCCAGCCGCAGCGACTGGGCGGCATCAATGGTGACGGCGCGCAGGGCCTGATCAACGGTGAGCCGCTGTTCCGGGCCTGCGACGCGGCCCGAAACCGTGGTGCGGTTCACCGCCGCCCAGACAAGGAACAAGGGCTGAGACGGCGCCATCGGCATATCGGAATGCAACGAGATTGGCACCGAAAGTGCGGAAACATCGCCCAACGGCACCATCTCATTCGCGCGTTCCGGGCCAAGGCCGACCTCGCTGTAGCGGTCGGCGAGGGCCGAGACGTAATAGGGATTGGCACTGACGATGGCACCAAGGGCGGCAATGCGCGCGGCCTGATCTTTGCGGGCATAGCCGAAATGCACAATCGTGGTGCGGTGATCAGGGCGCGGCAGGCTGCGCATGTTCCGTTCCAGTGCGTCCAGAACCATATCAAGGCCAAGGTCGCCGTTCTGGTGGATGTGGATCTGATAGCCCGCCGCCCAATAAGCATCAAAGGCCGGATTGAACACATCGGGGTCCATCAGCCATTCGCCCTTGTGCCCGTCAGTATAGCCGTCACGCATCTGCATGAGTTGGCTGTAGATCGCGCCATCGGCAAAGAGTTTCACCTGATCGGGCAGGAACGAGGTGCGCCCCTGCCCCCAGGACATCAACGCCTGTGTCTGGGCGATCAGATCCGGCCCGGAATACTGCGCCGCGAGGGATTTTCCATCGGGCAGGTAATGGGTGCGGAACGGCACGGTGTTGCCGCCGAGGATCTGGTTCTGCGCCTCTTGCAAGGGGCGCGACAACACGCCGCCCGGCTCGCAGGCCATGGTGATGCCGGAATGGTGCAGATAGTCGCGCGTCAGGGTCAGCCCGGCAGCAAGGCGCTGTGGCGTGGCCAGAACCGGGGCCAGTTTCGGCATGATGCCAAAGAACGCCTGTTCATAGAAATGGCCTTCGTCGAAGTTCGACTGCGCCTGCGCATCCTTGGACAGGGTTGCGACAAAGTCAGGGGTAATGCCGACCAAGACGAGTGCGGGCGTGTTCAGGATGAATTCATGGGTCGAACGGTGCCAGACCATGATGGGGCGCGTCTTGCTGAGCGCATCGAGTTGCGCGCGGCGGATCATGCCGTGGAAATCCTGATGATAGCCCCAGGTCAGCAAAGGGTCGGTAGGGTTGGTCAACGCCTTTTCGGCGGCGGTCAGCCGGGCGGTGTAGTCCTGGGGCGTGACGGCCGCCTTTGCGGTGCCGCCGGGCAAGACCCAATCCTCGATGGCGATGATGTCCAGGGTCAGCGTCAGCGCCGCCAGAGTGGGGTGGACGTGCTGGTCGATCAGGCCCGCAATGATGATCTTGTCGGCGAAGGTTTCATCTATGCTGAAGGGTTGGCTGGCCAGACGCGCCTTTACCTCGGCCAGCTTGCCCGAACCCAGGATGCGGTCGCCGACAACCACCACCGCATCAGTGCCGTCGCTGTTCGGCTCCATCGTGATGACCTTGCGGGCGACGTAGATCGTGGCCTGCGGCAGCGGGGCCAGCGCGTTGGTGACGTCCTGCAAGCTGCCTGCGGTTTGCGCCTGTGCGATGCTGGCCATGGCGGTGGCTGACGCCCCGGCAAGGAGTTGCAGAATGGTGCGGCGGGTGGGGGCAAAACCGGATTGGACCTGCAAGGCATCCTCCTGAGCGTTGGCATGAACCATGCGCCCAGTCTATCAGCGCCATGGCCCTGCACCCATGTGGCGATTTCGCCGTTCGGATGTGCCGGGGCTGGAGTGCCGGTCAGGCGCCCCAGGTGCGGTCCAGCAGGGCCAGCCAGTTGTCGTGGCAGAGCTTTTTCATCAGGGCCGCGCCATAGCCGTGGTCCAGCATCGCCTGTTGCAGTGCGGGCAGGCCCGTCACATCGCCGATGCCCTGCGGCAGGGTGGCGCCGTCGAAATCTGACCCCATGCCAAGGTGATCTTCGCCCAGATGCGCAAGCAGGTGGTCGAGGTGGCGCAGCACATCCTCCCATCCCATATCCGCCGATTGCCCGCCATCGCGGCGCAGGAAAGAGGTGGCGAAGTTCAGCCCGACCATGCCGTTGCTTTCGCGGATCATCGCAAGCTGACGGTCGGTAAGGTTGCGGCTGCTGGGGGTGACGGCGTGGGCGTTGGAATGGGTGGCCACCAGCGGCGCGTTGGACAGACGCGCCAAGTCGTTGAAGCCCTTTTCG
>CAMFLG010000488.1 GCA_945957495.1 uncultured Pseudorhodobacter sp.
ATCAGACCCAGCATACTGTCGGGGATCGCCTCGCCAAAAGCCTCGCCCAGAAGGGCGGCATCCAGCACCAGATCGCCGCTGATCACACCCAGACGGGCCGCCGCCTCGACCGAGGCGCGATAGGTTACAAGTTTCATGGGATATCCTTAGATCAGCGGCTGATAGCCGTTATTTTCGCCGTAAGCCTGTTCGCGGTAGAGCCCCAGCGCCCGCATCACCGGCAGGTCAGACAGGCAGAACAGCACCGCATCCTCGCTGTCCGATGCGTTGACATGTTCATGCCAGGCCCAGGACGGCAGGCAGAAGATGTCACGCTCTGCCCAGTCATAGCGTTTGCCGTCGATGATCGAATGGCCCGCCCCCTTGGCACAGTGGTACAGATAGCTGCCGGTGTGCCGATGCGCCTTGGTGTGTTCGCCGGGGCGCAGCAGTTGCATGCTTGCCCCCATGGTGGGCATCACCGGGCCATTGGTGACGGGGTTCACATATTCCAGCAAGATGCCGTCAAAAGCTGATCCCTGCGACGCTGCCGCGTATTTCTGCAACGCCGCATAGGTCGGTGCCCATTCGTATTTGAACATCGGGCTGTAGGGTTTCGACCAGTCGGCGGTTGGCCGCAAACCCGGGTTGCCCCAGGTCTTGGTCATGTCATCCACCGGAAAGGCGACGGGTTCGGTGCCGTTGGGGTGAACCTCGTAGAAATTCGCTTCCATCGCGTTGACGAAGGGAATGTCCAGCCCGTCTTGCCAGATGCAGGGCGTGCCATCGGGTTCAACCGCGTGTTCATGCCAGGTGCCGTTCGGGGTCAGCACGAAATCATTGCGCCCCAGTGTCATCTTGTGACCATCCACCACCGTATAGGCGCCGCTGCCTTCCATGATAAAGCGCACAGCGCTTGCCGAATGGCGATGGGCGCCCGCCTTTTCGCCGGGGTTCATCACCTGCAAACCTGCGTAAAGCCAGCCAACCGCCGCCGACACATCCTGCCGCCCCGGATTGTTCAGATAGATCACCCGCCGCCCGGCCTTTTCCGGCGTCACCAGCGCGACGGAACGCAACACATGGTCGCGCAACTCCTTGTACCGCCACACAACCGGCACGGATTGCGATTTCGGCTGCCACGGTTCGATCTTGTTGGCCACAGTCCAAAGCGCCCCGGCCTGAAGCCCGGCCAGATCGTCGTAATAGGCCAGAAGTTCCGGCGTATCTTCAACATTGGCGCGGCCTGCAACATCCTCGCGGTGATTTTCGTGAACTCTGGCCATGGCGGGACTCCTGTGACGACTGCCAGAAACATGCCTTCGCATAGTTTCGAAGGCAAGCAGGATTTTCGAAAATAATGGAATTGCCATAGTCTCTGCGCCGCGACATAAGGGCTATACAGAAGGAGCAGACGCCATGACGCTATCGGAAAAGGCCTATTCCGCGATCCGCCGTGATATCATTCAGGGCGTTTTGGCGGCAGATCAGCCCTTGCGCATGGCAGACCTCAGCGCGCGCTATGACATGGGCTTTTCGCCCCTGCGTGAGGCCCTTAGCCGCCTGCAGGTCGAACGTCTTGTCATTGCAGAAGCGCTGCGGGGGTTCCGGGTGGCGCCGCTGTCGATTGACGAAATGCAAGACGCCATCAGCACCCGCATCCTTGTCGAAAGCGATGCGCTGCGTCTGTCGATCCGCCATGGCAATGATGATTGGTCGGCGGGCATTGTTGCCGCGCTGTATGCGCTGAAACTGCAGGTGGATCGCGCCGCCAGCGGGGCGGTGGGTGTCTGGGAAATCGAATCCCGTCACTACGCCTTTCACCGCGCGCTTCTGGCCGCCTGCCCGTCGCCCTGGCGGCTGGAGTTCTTCGAACGCCTCTATGCCGCGACGGAACGCTACCGCATTCCGATCCTGGTGGCCTCCAGAACGCCCAGCGGGTCTGGCCGCGACATTCAGGGCGAACACAGCGCGCTGGCCGATTCCGTGCTGGCACGGGATGCCGAAACCGCCGTGCGCCTGCTTGCCGACCATTACAACAAGACCGCGCTGATGATCCGCGACCGGATGGATGCGGCGGCCTAGAGCCCGTCTGGTTTTCATAGAAACATGCGGATCGAAATTCGCGGTCGAGCGCAGCGAGAGGCAGCGATTTTCGATTCCGTGTTAACCAGACAGGCTTTAGCCAGCCTCTGGAAACTGCCAGCCTTCTGCCTCTGCCGCGATGCTGGCGGCGGTGTCCTTGATCCGGTCTGCCCAGCCCTGCAACCCGGCGAGCGTGCTGCGCGCGGTGGTTGAGGTGATCGACACCGCCCCCAACACCCGCCCGCTTTGCGCAAGGATCGGCACCGCGCAGCAGATAATGCCGGGCTCATGCTCTTCCCGGTCAAGCGCATAGCCAAGGCTGCGCACTTGGGCCAGCTCCTGCCGCAGGCTGGCGGGGCTGTCAAAGGTGCGGGGGGTAAAGCGGTGGAACGACTGTCGGTCTATCGCCGCTGCAAGCTCTGCGTCCGGCAAAAAGGCCAGCATCGCCTTGCCCACCCCGGTGCAATAGGCCGGGCCAACCTTGCCTGCGCTGGAAAACATCTCGATGGGCGCTGCGGCGTTGCGCTTGTCCACATACAGCACCTGGCCATTGTCCATCTGCGCCAGATGGATCGTCTCGCCCGAGGCTGCGGACAATTCATCCAGATAGCGCCGGGCCAAGGGCGCCAAAGAGCTTTGCGCCCAGGCCGCATGGGCCAGCCGCACCAACCGGACGCCCAAGGCATAGGTGCCCCGGTCCGCGTCATGGGCCAGCATGCCCTGATGGGTCAGCGTTTGCAAAAACCGGTACAGCGTGGCTTTCGGATAGGGGCTTTG
>CAMFLG010000489.1 GCA_945957495.1 uncultured Pseudorhodobacter sp.
ACGATGCTGCGGCCAAGGCCGGGGGTTTCCGACAGCACAAGGTTGAGGGTGCCCAGCCCATAGCCGCCCAACGCGGCACCCGCGACAAGCGTCAGGCCGTAGCCAGCCTCAATCCGGGCAAAGCCCACAGTGGATTTGATCCGCCAGTGATACACGGCGGCGGTGGCCAGAAAGGTGAGCGAGGCGGCAAGCAAATCGAAGATCATCTGAACGGGCATCGCTTAGCCTGCAGCCTTGCGTTCCCGCCAAGAGATATACAGCGCGCAGGCGATCAGGATGGCGACGCCAACAATCGTCCAGACATCGGGGAAATCGCCAAAGAACACCCAGCCTGCGATGGTGGCCATGATCATCTCGGTATAGGCCAAGGGGGCCAGCAGCGATGCCTCGGCAAAGTCATAGGCGCGCACGATCAGGAAATGGCCCAGCGTGGCGATGGTGCCAAGGCCCGCCATCATCAGCCACTGGCCGGTGGTTGGCATTTGCCAGACCAAAGGCAGCAGCAGGGTGATGCCCACGGCGCCTACGGCGTTGGTCTGAAACGTGGTCAGCATGGCGGGGGCGGTGCCGGAAATCTGGCGGGTCATGATGAAATAGATCGCCAGGAACGCCCCGGCGGCCAAGGCGAGCAGACTGCCGGGGTTCACCTCGGCAAAGCCGGGGCGGATGATGATCAGGGTGCCGACAAAGCCCACCGCCACGGCGGCCCAACGGCGGGGGCCGACCTTTTCCTTCAGCACCAGCGCAGACAGGATGGTCACGATCAGGGGCTGTACGAAAAAGATCGCCAGCGCATCGGCGATGGGCAGGTATTTCAGCGAAAAGAAAAAGCTGAAGGTGGCAAGGCTGAGAAAGCCCGCGCGCAGGCTGTGGTACAGCAGCCGGTTCGGGAACAGCCCGCGCGCCGTGGTGTGGCGCAGCGCGAAGGGCAGGGTGACAAGCGCGCCAAAGCTGAGCCGCGCCCAGACGATCAGCAGGATCGGCACGCCCTGCTGGCCCAGAAATTTCGCAAACACATCAATGAAGGGCAGCGATGCCATCGCGCCCAGCATCAGGACAACGCCGATCATCGGGCGGCTGGCATCGGGAAGGGTCTGCTTGCGCGTCATGCCGCTTTCTTTGGCTGGGTGCCGCCTGTCTAGGCTGCGGCTGGCGAGGGGTCCAGCCGGAACGCGACAAGATGTGCCGGGTTTGCATGAAATGCGCGGCAGGCGTGGGCAGGGGCGGCGTTGAGGGTCTTTCCCTTGGGCGGTCTGCTGCTAAGATGGCACAAATCCGTCAAGAGGCCCGCCATGCCGAAACCTGCCCGCCGCCCTGTCGTGGGGATCATCGGAAACTCTTACCTGATGAACGACCGCTACGCGGTGCATGCGACCGGCCACATCAACTCTGCCGCGGTGGCAGAGGCGGCGGGCTGCCTGCCGCTGATGGTGCCCGCCGATCCGCGCTATGTTTCGGTGGCCGATCTGTTGGATGCCTGCGACGGGTTCATGCTGACCGGGGGGCGGCCCAATGTGCATCCGTCCGAATATGGCGAGGAAGAGACCCCGGCGCATGGTGATTTTGACCGTGGCCGCGATGCTATTGCGCTGCCCTTGATCCGGGCTTGTGTGCAAAGCGGCCAGCCGTTTCTGGGCATCTGCCGGGGGTTTCAAGAGATCAACGTGGCGATGGGTGGCAGCCTGCACCCGGAAATCCGCGATTTGCCCGGGCGGATGAACCACCGCATGCCGCCGGACAAGCCGATTGAAGAGCAGTTCGCGCCGCGCCATCTGGTGAAATTCGTCGAAAATGGTGTGTTTCACCGGCTGATGGGCGCGACAGAGGTGATGACCAACACGCTGCACGGACAGGGTATCGCCCGGGCGGGCGCGCGCATCGTCATCGATGGGCAGGCAGAGGATGGCACAGCCGAGGCGATCTATGTCGAGGGCGCGCCGGGTTTCACGCTGGCCGTGCAGTGGCACCCGGAATGGAATGCCGCGACCGATCCGGTGTCGCGACCGTTGTTTGCGGCCTTTGGCGATGCGGTGCGGGCCTGGGCCGCGCGGTCGTTGTGATCTGATCGCGCCAGATCGTTCACCACCCCTTGTGCCGCGTTGGGAACCGATTTCTTCAAAGAAATCGGGACGGAGCCGTCAACGGCTCCGCGCCGGAGTTTTCGAAAACTCCGCGCCCGACCTGCCACGCGCGGGAAGAGTGTGAGGCTACAGAGCGGGTGGGTTTGGCCAAAGCCGACGGACTTGCCGCAGCCAGCGTAATCGTTATAGTTCAGCCAAATCGCAGATTTGGGGAACGCAATGAAACGCTCGCGCATCAATGACATCATGGCGGCGGCGGATGAGATGATCCGCCATTACGGCTTTGTGCTGCCGCCTTTCGCCTATTGGTCGCCGGATCAGTTCAAGGCCAACGCCGGGATCGCGCGGCGGGTGATCGAGGGTCGCTGCGGCTGGGATATCACCGATTACGGTCAGGGCCGGTTTGATGACATGGGGCTGTTCCTGTTCACGCTGCGCAATGGCTCGCTGGCCGATCTGCAGCGCGGCGGTGGCATGTGCTATGCCGAAAAACTGCTGATCTCGCGTCAGGATCAGCTTTCGCCGATGCACACCCATGTGATCAAGGCCGAGGATATCATCAACCGGGGCGGGGCGACCCTGGTGGTGGAGCTTTATGGGTCGGATGACAAAGGCAATTTCGCCGAGGATCGCGGCGGCATGGTGCGCTGCGACGGGATCGACACGCCTTACGGCCCCGGCAGCAAGCTCAAGCTGGCGCCGGGGCAATCGGTGACGCTGATGCCGGGCGATTGGCATGCCTTCTGGGG
>CAMFLG010000490.1 GCA_945957495.1 uncultured Pseudorhodobacter sp.
AAAAGTGCCACGCGGATCGCGGGATCAGCGGCGATCTGCCGCAATGCCCCGGCCAAGGCCGCCAAACTTGCCGTGTTCAGCGCATTCTTGGCCTCGGGGCGGTTCAGGGTTAGGCGCACCCAGGCGCCTTGGGACGAGATCAGCAGATTTTCCATGGCAGCACTCTGCACCCTTGCAGAAAAATTTCAAGATGGAAATTTCAAGCTTGAAATTGTTTTCGTCCGGTGTCACGCTGACCCCAACGCGCATATTGGAGGAATGGCTATGAAGGTTCTTTGCTTGGGCGGTGGTCCTGCTGGGCTTTACTTTGCAATCTCGATGAAACTGCGCGACGCCAGCCATCAGGTGACAGTGCTGGAGCGCAACAGGGCCAATGATACTTTTGGTTGGGGCGTCGTGCTGTCGGATGACGCCCTGGGCCGGATGCAGAAAAACGACCCGGTCTCGACCGAGGCGATACGCAGCCAGTTCGCCTATTGGGACGATATCGCAGTGGTCCATAACGGTGTGCGCACCGTGTCGGGTGGGCATGGCTTTGCCGGCATCGGGCGCAAGGCGATGCTGATCTTGCTGCAGGCGCGGGCGCGGGAACTGGGCGTCGATATGCGCTTTGAGACAGAGTTCAAATCGGCCGAGGAATACCGGAAAGAGTACGATCTGGTTGTGGCGACCGACGGCATCAACTCTTTGGTGCGTAAGGAATATGCCGATGTGTTCCAGCCAGATATCGACGTGCGCAAATGCAAATTCGTCTGGCTGGGCACCCATGCCAAATTCGATGACGCCTTTACTTTCATCTTCGAAAAGACCGAACATGGCTGGGTCTGGGCGCATGTATACCAATTCGACGACAACACCGCGACCTTCATCGTAGAAACCCTGCCCGAGACCTGGGATCGCTGGGGTTTTGAGACGATGAGCAAGGAAGAAACCGTCGAAACCTGCCGTAAGATTTTTGAAAAGCATCTGGGCGGGCATGAGTTGATGTCGAATGCGGCGCATTTGCGCGGCTCTGCGGTGTGGATGCAGTTCCCCCGGGTGATCTGTGGCCACTGGTATCACGAAAACGTCGTGCTGATGGGCGATGCTGCGGCGACGGGCCATTTCTCGATCGGCTCAGGGTCGCGTCTGGCCTTCGACAGCGCGATTGCACTGGCGGAATACCTGCATACCGAGCCGACGATGCAGGCCGCCTTTGAACGCTATCAGGCCGAACGCCGGGTTGAGGTGTTGCGCCTGCAATCGGCGGCAAGGAACTCGCTGGAGTGGTTTGAAGAGGTGGAACGCTATCTCGATATGCCGCCGACCCAGTTTGCCTATTCGCTGCTGACCCGCAGCCAGCGGATCAGCCACGAAAACCTGCGCCTGCGCGATCCGAAATGGCTTGCCACTGCAGAGGATTGGTTTCAGGCGCAATACGGTGGCAAACCCGGCCGCAAACCGATGTTTGCACCGTTCCAACTGCGCGGCATGACGCTGGAAAACCGCATCGTGGTGTCGCCGATGGCGCAATACAAGGCAGTGGACGGTGTGCCGGGCGATTGGCATTTCATCCATTTGGCCGAACGCGCCAAAGGCGGGGCAGGGCTGGTCTATACTGAGATGACCTGCGTTTCCGCCAATGGTCGTATCACCCCCGGCTGCCCGGGGCTCTATTCGCCCAAGCATGAGGCGGGCTGGAAGCGGATCAACGATTTCATCCATGCCGAAACCAAGGCAAAGACCTGCTGCCAGATCGGCCATGCCGGGCGCAAAGGCTCTACCCAGGTGGGTTGGGCCGATGCCGACGCGCCGCTGGTGTCGGGCAACTGGCCCTTGCTCAGCGCTTCGGCCATTCCGTGGTCGGCGGGCAATGCCACGCCCAAGGCGATGGACCGCGCCGATATGGACAAGGTGGTGCTGCAAATCGTCAAAGCCACCGAAATGGCCGAGGGCGCGGAATTCGACATGATCGAACTGCATGCCGCCCACGGCTATCTGTTGTCGTCCTTCATCTCGCCCCTGTCGAACATGCGTGACGATGAATACGGCGGCAGTTTGGAAAACCGCATGCGCTTTCCGTTGGAAGTGTTCCGCGAAATGCGCGCGGTCTGGCCGGGGCATAAGCCGATGTCGGTGCGGATTTCCGCGAATGACTGGGTGGGCGAGGCGGGCGTGACCCCGGCAGAGGCTGTGGAAATCGCGCAGATGTTCGCAGCAGCGGGCGCCGATATCATCGACGTCTCTGCCGGTCAGACCTCAACCGAGGCGCGCCCGATCTATGGCCGGATGTTCCAGACCCCCTTCAGCGATCGCATCAAGAACGAGGCGGGCCTTGCGACGATGGCTGTTGGCAACATCACCGAGGCCGATCAGGCCAACCAGATCCTTCTGGCCGGTCGTGCCGATCTGGTCTGCCTTGCACGGCCGCATCTGTCCGATCCCTATTGGACGTTGCATGCGGCGATCCAGTTGGGCGATGCTGAGGCCGAATGGCCGCTGCCCTATCTGGCCGGACGGGATCAGGCGCGGCGGCTGGTGCAAAAACAGCAGGAGACGATCCGGGTATGAGCCTTTCAGGCAAAAGAGTGCTGATCACCGGTGGCGGCTCTGGGGCAGGGGAAAACCTTGCCCTGGGCTTTGCCGCAGCCGGGGCAGAGGTGGTGATTTCGGGCCGCCGTCTGGACGCGCTGCACGCGGTTGCGGCAAAGGCGCCGGGCATCCGCGTGGTTCAGGCGGATGTGACGGATGAGGCGCAGGTTTCGGCGATGTTTGCCGCCGCCGGGCTTTGCGACATCGTGATTGCCAATGCCGGGGCCGCAGATTCCGCCGTGATGGCCAAGACCAGCCT
>CAMFLG010000491.1 GCA_945957495.1 uncultured Pseudorhodobacter sp.
GGCTGGCGGGCGATGGGCTGACGGTGCTGGTTTCGACCCATTACATGGACGAGGCGGAACGCTGTCACCGGATCAACTACATCGCCTATGGCAAGCTGGTGGCGCATGGCACGGTGGCCGATGTGGTCAAGGGCGCGGCGCTGACCACGGTTGTGCTGGAGGGGCCGAATACGGCAGAGGCCGCGAAACGGCTGCGCGGGATGCCGGGGGTGGATCAGGTTGCGCCCTATGGCAACACGCTGCATGTCATCGGGCAGGACGGGGTGGCGCTGCGCAAATCTGCGGCGCAGATTGCCGGGCTGACCGGTAGCCGTCTGAAAGACGCCGAAACCAGTCTGGAGGATGTGTTCATCCAGCTGATGGGTGCCGCACAGGACAATATCCAATGACCGGCTGGTTTTCCCTGCGCCGGTTGGCGACGATGATCGTCAAGGAAGTCATCCAGATGCGGCGCGACCGCATCACCTTCGCGATGATGCTGGGCGTGCCGCTGATGCAGCTGATGCTGTTCGGCTTTGCCATCAACAACGACCCCAAGGGATTGCCCGCCGCACTGGTTGCGCCGACGCAGGATCGCTTTACCCGCGCGATGGTGTCGGCGTTGGAGTTGACGGGATATTACCGCTTTGCCTATCCCGATGTTTCCGCCGCCGAGGCCGAATTCCTGATGGCGCGCGGCGATGTCAGCTTTGTCGTCACAGTGCCTTCGGATTTTGGTCGCCGGGTGGTGCGCGGGGATCATCCGCAGATATTGATCGAGGCGGATGCGACCGATCCGGCGGTGGCCTCGGGGGCGATTTCAACACTGGGCACGGTGGCGGCGGATGCGTTGCTGCGCGAAACCGGGGCCGAGGCGGATGCGGCAGCGCGGGCGGCCTCGGCGCTGAACGTGGTGGTGCATCGGCGCTATAACCCTGAAGGCATCACGCAATACAACATCGTGCCGGGCCTGCTGGGCGTGATCTTGCAGATGACCATGGTGATGATGACTTCGATGGCGCTGACGCGCGAGACAGAGCGGGGGACGATGGAAAACCTGCTGTCGATGCCGGTGACGCCGGTTGAGATCATGCTGGGCAAGGTGCTGCCGTATTTCTTTGTCGGCGCGGTGCAGGTTTCGGTGGTGCTGGGGGCGGCGCGGCTGATCTTTCATGTGCCGTTTGTCGGCAGTCTGACCTTGCTGTTGGGCGGCGTGTTCCTGTTTGTGATGGCGCTGGTGATCCTGGGCTATGTGATTTCCACCATGTCGCGCACGCAGATGCAGGCGATGCAGTTGACGGTGTTCTATTTCCTGCCGTCGCTGTTGCTGTCGGGGTTCATGTTCCCCTATCGCGGCATGCCGGGGTGGGCGCAGACCCTGGGGGAAATCCTGCCCTTGACGCATTTCCTGCGGCTGATCCGGGCGGTGATGCTGAAAGGGGCGGATTACGCCGCCGTGGCGCAGCCGATTGCGGCGCTGACGGCGTTTGTGGCGGTGTTCGTGGTCATCGCGCTGACCCGGTTCCGCAGGACGCTGGATTAGCACGAATTGCGATTGATCTGATTTAGAGAATTGCCCTGCGCGCCGAGGCAGCGATTGCGCATGCAAACGCGTTCGGTGTGCAGGGCAAGTCAATTGATTGCAATTCGCGCTGATGAAAGGCGGGGCAAGGCGAGGCCTTGCCCCGGTTGGTGTCAGGGCTTGATGCCGTCCCAGAAGCCTTTGACCTTCGAAAAGAAGGACGACCCTTCGGGATTGTTGTCGGTGGCCAGCGTATCGAATTCGCGCAGGATCTCTTTTTGGCGGGCCGTCAGGTTGACCGGCGTTTCCACCGCCATTTCGATAACCATATCCCCCGCAGCCCCGCCGCGCAGGGCGGGCATGCCTTTGCCACGCAGGCGCAACTGCTTGCCGGTCTGCGCCCCTGCGGGCACTTTCACGCGGCTTTTGCCACCGTCGATGGTGGGCACCTCGATCTCGCCCCCCAGCGCCGCGGTTGCGATCGTGATCGGCACGCGGCAGAACAGATGGCTGCCGTCGCGCTGAAAGATCGGATGTTCGCGCAGTTCGATGAAGATATAGAGATCGCCCGAAGGCCCGCCGCGCATCCCGGCCTCGCCCTCACCGGCAAGCCGGATGCGGGTGCCGGTTTCCACACCGGCCGGAATGTTGACAGACAAGGAGCGGTCTTTCTCCACCCGGCCATGGCCCGCGCAGGCCCGGCAGGGGTTCTTGACGATCTGCCCGGCGCCGTTGCAGGTGGGGCAGGTGCGTTCAACGGTGAAAAAGCCTTGCTGGGCGCGCACCTTGCCCATGCCCGAACAGGTGGGGCAGGTGACGGGTTCGGCGCCGCCTTCGGCCCCGGTGCCGTGGCAAACCTCACAGGCCACCGAGGTGGGCACGTTGATGGTTTTCTGGACGCCCTTGAATGCCTCTTCCAGCGTGACGCGCAGGTTATAGCGCAGGTCTGATCCGCGCTGCGCCCGGGCACGCCCGCCACCGCCGCCGCGACCGCCCATGAAATCACCGAAAAGGTCTTCGAACACGTCCGAGAAGGCAGAGGCGAAATCGCCCTGACCGCCGCCATAGCCGCGTTGGCCACCACCACCCATACCGCCTTCGAATGCCGCATGACCATAACGGTCATAGGCGGCCTTCTTGTCGGCATCCTTCAAGACCTCATAAGCCTCGTTCACTTCCTTGAACTGGGCTTCGGCGTTGGGATTATCGGCATTCCGATCGGGGTGAAGCTCTTTGGCTTTGGCCCGATAGGCTTTCTTCAACTCTTCCGCAGAGGCGCCCTTGGACGCGCCCAAAACATCGTAATAGTCGCGCTTTGCC
>CAMFLG010000492.1 GCA_945957495.1 uncultured Pseudorhodobacter sp.
TGTATAAGAGACAGGGTCAAGGACTGGCAACCAGAGGCATATTTTGAACGCGGGCAGCTGTCTCTTCTGGATCGCTTTGCGCAGTTCGCGCTTTTTGCTGCGCGTCAGGCGGTGGCGCAATCCGGCTTGCAGCTCGAAGGCAGCCTAAGCGAAGCGGCTGGCGTAATCCTTGGCACGGCGGGCGGTGGGCTGAGCACGACCGATGACAGCTTTCGCGCGGTCTATCAGGCTGGCAAGGACCGCGTTCATCCCTTTGTCGTGCCGCGTCTGATGCACAGCGCCGGTGCCAGCCACGTTTCCATGGCGTTCAACCTGCAAGGGCCGAGTTTTTCGGTATCCTCGGCCTGTTCCAGTTCGAATCACGCCATGGGCCTAGCCTATCAGATGGTGAAATCGGGCAGCGCGACCGTGATGCTGACGGGTGGATCAGAGGCCATGCTGACCTTCGGCGGTCTGAAAGCCTGGGAAGGTTTGCGGGTGATGTCGCCCGACGCCTGCCGCCCATTCAGCCGCAACCGCAATGGCATGGTCGAGGGCGAGGGCGCTGCGGTCTTTGTGTTCGAGGATTATGATCATGCACGCAGGCGTGGCGCTGAAATCCTGGCAGAGGTCGTAGGCTTTGGCATGACCTCAGACGCCCATGACATCGTGGCCCCATCACCCGAGGGCGCTGCGCGCGCGATAGTTGCGGCGTTGCGTTCGGCCGAAGTGGCGCCGGGCGAGGTGGGATATGTGAACGCGCATGGCACGGGAACAAAAGCCAACGACAAGGCCGAAAGTGCGGCCCTTCTGCGCATCTTTGGCGACCACAGCGCGCGGCTGCTGGTTTCGTCAACGAAATCCATGCACGGTCATCTGATTGGCGGCACCGGCGCTGTGGAGTTGCTGGCCTGTCTTATGGCGTTGCAGCAAGGTGTCATAGCCCCGACCATCGGCTTTGATGCGCCGGACCCTGATTGCCCATTGGATGTGGTTCCGAACATAGCGCGCAACGCGCGGGTTGACGTGGCAATGTCGAACGCCTTCGCTTTCGGCGGGATGAACGCGGTTCTAATCCTGCGCAAGGCGCAATAAAAAAACCCGTCCTTTTGGGACGGGGCCTTCTGTTCAGAGCTGTGGCAGCTTACTTCGGCACCGTTTTGCCGACGGCCTCAAAGCCCGCGGTGAAACCCTTCAGCGAAATGTCCAGATCAACGCGTTGATCTGGGGCGGCAGCCGGAACGATGGTCATGGTCGCCTTTGCGCCCTTGCGGAATTGGTCGATTTCCGCAGCGGTAAAGCCCACGCGCGCCACGCAGCCGATCGGCGCGCAGAAGGTGAAGGGGTAAAGCCGCGGCTCTGAAGTATCCACGGCCAGTTTCAGGTTCGCGGTCAGCAAGGTTTCCAGCGGCACGACGATCGTGGCGCCTGCGGCAGCCTGATTGCCAGCCGGAAGCGGGAACATATTGATTTCGGCAACGTTGTTGCCGTCCTTGTCCTTCAACAGCTGATACAGTTGGCAGGGGTCAGAGCCGTCTTCCATCTTGATGCAGCGCTGTTCCCACAGCTCGAACGACGCCGCCAGATATGTCTCTCCAATCGCAGCGGTTTCCTGGGTCTTCGGTGCCGGAGGGGCACCTGCAACGACACCCATGTTCAACCCGTCAGCCGTCGCCGTGGCGCCGGGAACCGGGGTGGTTGTCGCCGTCTGCGCCAGAATCGGCGTTGCAGCAGAGATGGCAAGCATCAGGCCAAAGGAGACGGTTAGTTTGCGTGCATAGTAAGTGATCGACATTCCTGTCACTTCCTCAGTTGTTTGAGTGCGCCTTAGCACGCCCTTGGCGGCAAGTCAGGTGGCAAAAGGGCGTTCGGCCCAGAATGCAGTCAGAAAATATACCGGAGAAACCATGGTGGCGGCCAAACAAAAAGGGCCGGCGCACCGACCCTTTTCAACTCGTTTTTTTGCTCCCTGTCGGACTGGCCGACTTGTGCAGCAGACGGTAAGGCGGTTTCACATTGCCGTCAACTGGGATTCTTATATCGCCAAGTCCAGAAGAAAGCTGAAAAAATGCCGCGCCATTTGGGGGCGCGGCCAGTCTGACAGGGAGGAAGTCATTGCCAAGCGGGAATGCAACGCATTGGCAATAAGAAGTCTGGCACGAATGGATTAACAATGTATTTTGGCCCCGAACCGCAGGTGTGGATGGGATGACCAGACCGGTCCTCACGTCATTTTGAAGGAACAGACGATGGACGAGGCAATCTTTGTTGGCGGAGGCGGCGAAGGCTACAAGCTTCCGCAATCCATGCTTCTGAAGTACGGAAACCGTCATGGCCTGATTGCGGGTGCCACCGGCACAGGCAAGACCGTGACCCTTCAAATCCTGGCCGAGGGGTTTTCGGCCGCAGGCGTTCCGGTGTTTCTTGCCGATGTCAAAGGCGATCTGTCCGGACTGGGCGCCGCCGGATCGGCCAACCACAAGGCGCATGAGGGTTTCATGTCGCGGGCGGCAACCATCGGCTATGACCTGCAATACCGTGCGACCCCTGTGACCTACTGGGACATGTTCGGCGATCAGGGCCACCCGATCCGCGCAACCGTGGCAGAGATGGGGCCGCTGCTGCTCAGCCGCCTGCTGGAGTTGACAGAGCCGCAAGAAGGCGTGTTGAACGTGGCGTTCCGCCTTGCCGATGAAGAAAATCTGGCGCTGGTTGACCTGAAGGATCTGCAGGCGCTTCTGACCTTTGTGGCCGACCATAGCAGCGAGATTTCGGCGCGTTATGGGCTGGTGTCCAACACGTCTGTGGGCGCTATTCAGCGCCGTCTGCTGGTTTTGGA
>CAMFLG010000493.1 GCA_945957495.1 uncultured Pseudorhodobacter sp.
GCATAAACCTCTGCCAGCGCGCGCAGTTGCGAGTTTGACCCGAACACCAGATCGACCCGGCTTGCCGTCCACTTTGCAGCCCCCGTGGCGCGGTCGGTTCCGACAAAGGACTGTTGCGCGTCAGAGGTGGCTTTCCACACCGTGGCCATGTCGATCAGATTGACGAAGAAGTCATTCGTCAACACGCCCGGACGTGCGGTGAACACGCCTTCGGCAGAGCCGCCCGCATTCGCCCCCAGCACCCGCAACCCGCCAACCAGCACCGTCATCTCTGGCGCGCTCAGGGTCAGCAGCTGCGCCCGATCCACCAGCAATTCTTCGGCCGAAACGCTGAAGGTGGTTTTCAGATAGTTGCGGAACCCGTCCGCAACCGGCTCCAGCACGGCAAAGCTTTCGGCATCGGTCTGCTCTTGCGTGGCATCGGTGCGGCCCGGCGTGAACGGCACCTCAACGGTGAAACCGGTGGCCTTTTCAATCGCCGCAGACCCGCCCAGCACGATCAGATCGGCCAGAGACACCTTTTTCGCCCCGGCGCCCGCGTTGAACGCGGCCTGAATGCCCTGCAGCACGCCCAGAACCTTGGCCAGTTGCGCAGGCTGGTTCACCGCCCAATCCTTCTGCGGTGCCAGACGAATGCGCGCGCCATTGGCGCCGCCACGCTTGTCCGATCCGCGGAAGGTCGCGGCAGAGGCCCAGGCCGTAGACACCAGTTCCGAAACCGACAGACCCGAGGCCAGGATCTTGGCCTTCAGATCGGCGACATCGCCCGCGTCGATCATCGCATAATCCGCAGCCGGGATCGGATCTTGCCAGATCAGGTCTTCGGCAGGCACCTCCGGCCCCAGATAGCGCACCTTCGGCCCCATGTCGCGGTGGGTCAGCTTGAACCAGGCGCGGGCAAAGGCATCGGCAAAGGCGGCGGGGTCTTCGGCGAAACGCGCCGCGATCGGGCCATAGATCGGGTCCATCTTCATCGCCATATCCGCCGTCGTCATCATCGGCGGATGGAATTTGGACGGATCATGCGCATCGACCACCATATCCTCGGGGTCGCATTGCACCGGATGCCATTGCTGCGCACCTGCCGGGCTTTTGCCCAACTGCCACTCATATTTGAACAGAACCTTCAGATAGCCCATGTCCCATTTGGTCGGATTGGGCTTCCACGCGCCTTCAATCCCCGATCCGGTCGCATCGCCCGCAACACCGCTGCCATGCGCGTTTTTCCAACCCAAACCCTGTTCCTCAAGACCAGCGCCTTCCGGCTCGCGGCCCACCAGCGCCGGATCACCCGCGCCATGCGCCTTGCCGAACGTGTGACCGCCCGCCACCAGCGCCACGGTTTCCTCGTCATCCATCGCCATCCGGGCAAAGGTTTCGCGGATATCGCGACCCGATGCGACCGGATTGGCCACGCCATTCGGGCCTTCCGGGTTCACATAGATCAGGCCCATCTGCACCGCTGCCAGCGGGTTCTCCAGCTGACGATCACCCTCATAGCGTTTGTCGCCCAGCCAGGTATCCTCGTTGCCCCAGTAGATATCTTCTTCCGGCTCCCACACATCCGCCCGGCCACCGCCAAAGCCAAAGGTTTTCAGCCCCATCGATTCCAGCGCGACGTTGCCCGCCAGAATCATCAGGTCAGACCAGGAAAGGCTGTTGCCGTATTTCCGCTTGATCGGCCACAGCAGGCGGCGGGCCTTGTCGAGGTTGACGTTATCCGGCCAGGAGTTCAGCGGCGCAAAGCGTTGCGTGCCATTGCCCGCGCCGCCCCGGCCATCGCCGGTGCGGTAGGTGCCCGCCGAATGCCAGGCCATGCGGATGAACAGCGGCCCGTAATGGCCCCAATCCGCCGGCCACCACGGCTGGCTGTCGGTCATCAGCGCGGTCAGATCGGCCTTGACTGCCGCAAGGTCCAGCTTGCCAAAGGCCTTGGCATAGTCAAACGAGGCGCCCATCGGGTTCGACATCGCCGAATGCTGGTGCAAAATCCGCAGGTTCAGCTGGTTCGGCCACCAATCGCGGTTCGACCGCCCGGCAAAGGTGGTCTGGCCGCCACTGCCATGCACAACCGGGCATTTGCCCGCCGTATCCGTTGCGTTGCCGCTCATCTCGATCTCCATTCCTGTCGCATTCGTAGAATCATTCTAACAACTGTGCTGCGACAGGTTAAGCACAGAAATCAGGCTCACACAAAGGTGCGGCGGCGGATTGCCACTGGCGGACCCTGCGAAAATCCGCCGTTCAATGTGCGGCACGCAGGGCGGCCATGCAGGCCAGGGCGGCATTTCCGGTCTGGAAGAACTTTTCATTGCGCCCGGCAAAGGTTATGTCAGTCACAAGGGCCGCGCCCGCCGCGCGACAGGAGGATGGGATGACGATACGCGATCTGAAATTGCCGGACCAGCGCCACCCCGAAAAGGCGCATCGTCCCGACAATGCCCAGCCGAAAAAGCCGGACTGGATCCGGGTCAAGGCCCCCACCTCGGAAGGCTACAAACAGACCCGCGACATCCTGCGCGAAAAGAAACTGGTGACGGTCTGCGAAGAGGCCGGTTGCCCCAACGTCGGCGAATGTTGGAGCCAGGGTCACGCCACCATGATGATCATGGGCGAGATTTGCACCCGTGGCTGTTCGTTCTGCAACATCGCCACCGGCAAACCCAACGCGCTGGACACATTCGAACCGGGCAGGGTGGCGCATGCCGTCGCCGAACTTGGCCTGAAACACGTCGTCGTCACCTCGGTGGACCGCGACGATCTGGAAGACGGCGGTGCGGAACATTTCGCCATGACCATCCGCGCCATCCGCCAC
>CAMFLG010000494.1 GCA_945957495.1 uncultured Pseudorhodobacter sp.
GAAGGACACCGCCGGAACCGCCAACTGGCTGGCATCCATCATGTGGATGCTTTCGGGCGGCGTGTCTGCGTGCATATCCGCCGTGTGCCGGGCCATCAGCAGTGCCAGATCGGCGCCCAGCGGGCTTTCCTGTGCAATCGTCAGGCTCATTGTCCCCCCATCGCGGCAAGGTCGGTGCCATTGACCAACAGCGCCCCGGCTTCGGTCAGTTCCAATTCCCAGATCAGCGCGCCATCCGCGCCTTTCTTGGCGATGCCTTCGGCCATGCCCAGCACCGGGGCCGCCTGCATGCCCATGTCGGGCGGCGCGGATTTCACAGCGTCGCGCACCGCCTGCAGGCCGGTCATGCGGATCGTGGCCAGCCCACGCGGCGCCACACCCGGCCCGGCAGTCATGCTGCCTTCATAGTTCAGCGTGTAAAGCGGCGCTGTGGTGTTGCCGGGGGCCAGGGTAAAGCCCACCGCGCCAGAGGGCAGCAGCGCCTTCAGGAAATCATTCTCGGGCAGTTCCACCATGCCGCCGTTGCGGGTGGCATCCACCATATCCATCGCCTTCAGCGCAGCCGAGGCCGCATCGAACCCGGTCAGTTTCAGATCCAGCGACAGCGTGTTCGGCACCATGCCTGCGGCCCAGTCCGGCACCAGCCCTTCGGGCAGGGTGAGCCCGGTCAGGGTGAAGGCCTCGCGTACCATCCCGTCGGCCACAAAGCCGTTCAGTTCAATCTGAATGCCAGCCTCTGCCAGACCAAAATTGCCCAAGGGCGAGTCCACCGAAATGCCCAGCATCTTGTCCTTGCTTTGCAGATGCTCAAACACCGGCAAACCGCTGGTCAGCAGTGGCTTCAGCACAGGCCAACCGGCATCCATCGCCTCTGCCGAGGGGTTGGCCACGACAAAGGCCAGCAGTTTGTAAAGCGCATCCGGGCGCAGGCCGGTGATTGTGCCGTCGGCGGCATAGCTTTTCGCCCGCGCCGTCAGCGTCATCGGCGCGGCGCCTTCGCCCATCGCGGGCATCTCAAACACCTCGCTGATGTCATTCATCACATAGGTTGTCGAGATGTCCGCACCCGCCTGCGCATTGGCAACCGCACTGGTTTCACTGTGCAGCGACGCGACCTGATAGGTCGTGGTCGCCATGCCCCCCGACGCATCGCGCGTGGTTTCGGTAAAGGAAATATCGCTGGCATCGCCGGATGTGGTAGAAAACACCCCCAGCGCGCTGTCAAAGGTGCCGGTGCTGGCCATATGTGCGATATACAGCGACATTTCCGCCTCGCCCGGCGCCTTGAACGTGGCAGAGATCGACTGATCCTCGGAAAACCCCCAGGTGCCGTCGCCATTGTCGGTCAGCTTGAATTCAATCGGCGTGACCGAGGCTTCAACTTCGGCCGGCAGTTTCATCAGCAGCGGCGCGAAGTTCAGTTTGACGCCGTAAACCTCCCCCTCCGGCTGCACCGTGACCACCCCGGCCACCGTGCCCAGATAGGTCTGAAACGTCTTGGTCAGTGCCGCTGCGCCCTCGGGCGTGGCCGGATTGCCAAGCGCCACCCCGGTGACAAGGCAGACGGGCAGGGCCAGAAACAGCGGTGAAAAACGCATGGGAAAAACCTTTCGGATCAAAAATCAAAAGGCCCGCCAATCGGGCGGGCCGTCCGGCGCAAGGGGGGTCAGTGCGTCCACACGCCCTTGCGGTCGGTCGCGAAATTCTCACCATAGCCCCGCGCGCGGATCACCGGCTTGCGCGCCGACCGTTCAGCCAGGTCATAGGCCAGCCCCTTGGACTGCGCATAAGCCTCTGCCGCCTCGCGCGTGTCAAAGCGCAGATGAATCTGGCTTTCCATATCGTCGGAAGAGGTCCAGCCCATCAGAGGATCAATCTGGCGTGCCGAAGCCGGGGCGAATTCCAACACCCAACCGGTCGTCTTGGCCGTCCCCGACTGCATGGCGGTCTTGGCGGGCTGATAAATCCGGGCGCGCATGGATAACTCCTTCAGGTTTCCCTTCGGTTTATTCCGAAAAACCGGGCAAAGCGCAAGGCCCGCGTGCCGGAAAGGCACTGCCGGTTGGTCGCAGGGAGTGTGGGGTGGGGGTGTGGTGCAACCAACCGGCAGCGACAGTGTGCTGCTTGCAGGGTCAGAGTGCCAGCCTTTGTACCGCAAGACAACTGTAAATTGCACGTTTGACGAAAATGTTCCTTAAAATTGCATCACATTTCTTAGGCTTTTGGCAAGCTTGCTTAACGATGTATTACCGAAACCCGAACCGGCAGCCGCAGCCTGACCGTGCGATCCGAATCTTATCACCCGCCCCCCTTGCAAAAGAACAAAAACAGATCAAATCTGATGCTTCTCGCGGAGATGCCAGATGCACAACAATTCGCCCGACCATATGCCTATGCTGTCGCATGTGATGGCCCCGCCGCGCGCCAAGCTGGAAGGCGGGCGTCGCTTTGTGCTGCAAACCCCGTTCACAGCGGCGGGCGATCAACCCACTGCGATTGCCGAACTCAGCCAGGGGGTTCTGGCGGGTGAACATGATCAGGTCTTGCTGGGCGCCACCGGCACCGGCAAAACCTTCACCATGGCCCGCGTGATCGAGGAAACCCAGCGCCCGGCCATCATCCTTGCCCCCAACAAGACGCTGGCCGCGCAATTATACGGCGAATTCAAGAATTTCTTCCCCGACAACGCGGTGGAATACTTCGTTTCCTATTACGACTATTACCAGCCAGAGGCCTATGTCGCCCGCACCGACACCTATATCGAGAAGGAAAGCCAGATCAACGAACAGATCGACCGGATGCGCCATTC
>CAMFLG010000495.1 GCA_945957495.1 uncultured Pseudorhodobacter sp.
CATGGGCGCCCCGCAGCAACCCGTCCGCGTCGTGCTGGACATCCGCCTCAGCCATTCCCCCGCCAGCCGCCTTGGCCAAAGTGCCAAGGCGTACCCGGTCTGGCTGGTGCATGGCCCGTATGCCCCCGCCGCCCACAAAACCGCTTGGGCCGAAACCGGCGCCACCTTGATCGAGGTCGCAACAGATGGCACCCACCTTGATGCCACCGCCGCCCTGCGCGCGCTGGCGGCCCAGGGCCTGACCCGCATCTTCTGCGAAGGCGGCGGCACGCTCGCCGCCGCACTGATCCGGGCCAATCTTGTCGATGACCTCGCGCTGTTCACCGCAGGCACGCTGATCGGCGCCGATGGTCAACCGGCCCTTGCCGCGCTGGGCCTGACCGCCCTCGCCAACGCCCCGCGCCTGACGCTGAAGGAAACCCAGCGCTGGGGCAATGACGCCCTCAGCCTCTGGTCCTTCTGACCGCTTTCACATTGGCACAAATACTCCCGCGCGGAGCGCACGCGCGCGTCAGCGCTCAAGAAAGCATGCGGCGCAGCCGCGCAATCTAGCTTGAATTGCAACTATCGCAATTCAAGCCTGATCACCCGCGTCACCAAGTCCCGGTGTTGCCCATCGAAACCCAAGGCTCCGCCGGGGCCAGGGACTCGCCCTTCTGCAACAACTCGATCGAGACGTTGTCGGGGCTGCGCACAAAAGCCATATGCCCGTCGCGCGGCGGGCGGTTGATCAGCACGCCATTGGCCGCCAGATGCGCGCAGGTGGCGTAAATGTCATCCACCTCATAGGCCAGATGCCCGAAATGCCGGCTGTCCGACGGCAGACCCGCATCGCCGTCCCAGTTATAGGTCAGTTCCACCGGGCATTCGGGCTGTCCGGGCGGGGCCATGAAAATCAACGAAAACCGCCCCTTTTCATTGTCATAGCGCCGAATTTCTTCCAGCCCCAGCAGCTTGTAAAACGCCATCGAGGCGTCAAGGTCCAGAACCCGAACCATGGTGTGCAGATATTTGATCGTCATTGCCGTCTCCTTCGCGCAGGCCCCCAACATAGGCCATGCAAGCGCGATTGCCAGAGGCCCGCGCTCAGAACGTCGATTGAATGCCCAGCGAAATCGAGGTTTCCTTGCTGTCAAACCGGCTGACATTCGATGATGTGACCTTGCGTTGCAGCGTCAGCACCGGGGCAAAGCCGGAATATTCCACACCCGGGAACAACGCCTGCACCTGCAGATAGCCGGTGGTGTCCTGCCGCCCGCCCGGCACTTCGATGGTGGCAATCGTATAGCCGTCAAACTGCGACACATAGGCCCCAGCGGCAAAGCTCAGATTCATCGGGCCGAAATCGCGGGCAATATCATAGCTGAAATCACCGCCGAAGGTGACAGAGCTTTGCCCGTCATAAAAGGTCACAAACTGGCTGGCAAACAGTGTGGCCGTGGCCACATCTGCCGATTTCAGGCTGCGTACATAGGACCCCCGCAGCGTGTAAATCTGGTCGCCGAACTCTTGCTTGCGCACCGCCTCGCGCGTTTCGGCGGCCACAGCAATGTTGAACAGGCTGGCGGTATCCAGCGCCCGCGCATAGCCCAGCCGCAGTCTGGCATAGGTCTGCTCTTCGACGCCGCCTTCCTGCTGTATCCCCAATATCCCCGCCACCGTTACGCTTTGCGCGCCGCCCGCCTTGGCAAAGCTGTGGCGCAGCGACACCTCTGCCCGTCGCGCCCCCAGATCCGGCGCGGGATAATCGCCCAGATCGGCCTTGGCGCTGTCCGACAGCGTGATGTCCTGCGCAAAGACATACAGACCGACAAAGGTGCTGCCGCTGTCGGTGGCAGACAGGCGGTATTGCAGATCTACGCTCGCCTCGGCGATCCAGCCGGGCAGGGCCAGCGCATCCGGCGTCAGCACGCCGACATAGGGCACCCCGTCGATATAGTTGAACGACCCCGACGTGCCGCTGTTCACGTTGTCTGATGGCACGACAGAGAAACTCAGTTCGACATGCATCGGATTCTTGGCGCGCACCGCATTAAACTCGGCAATCGACCGGTCCCGCCGCGCCTCTTCCGGCGCATATTGCGCGGCCCGGCGCAGCCACCACTGCGCGGTACCATAGTGCTGGCTGTTATAGGCGGCCAGCGCCGTCAGCCGTGCCGCCTGATAGCTTTGCTCGGGGCTTTGCGAAGTGCGGTACGATTGCTTTGCCGCCTTCTGCGCCTCGGGCAGGCGATTTGTCCGGTAAAGCGCCGTCGCCTTCAGGTAATAGGCAAAGGTATCGTTCGGATTTGCCGCAATCAGCGCATCGGCAATCTGCAGGGCAAGATCAAACCGCCCCTGCTCGATCGCCTGCAACCCCAACTGCTGCATCGCGGCGGCGGGCAGCGTCATCTGTGCGCCCGCAGCCGTCTGGGCCTGCGCAGGCGGCACCGCCAGACAGAAGGCCACCGCCGCCGCGATCAGCGCGCGCATGGTCAGGGGGTCGATCCCAGACATCCCGGCGGCGTGGTCGCACCCGGCGCGCAGGCGGTCAGCACGAAGACCCCGCGCTCCAACGCGCCCTTGATCTCATTGCCCTTGCCGATAGTGTCATAGACCTTGTCCAACGAAACCGCCCCAGCCACCGAGGCGGCATCAGTGCCACCAAAGGCCCCGGCATATTTGCCCACCACCACATTGGCCACATCCGGCGCCTGATCCGGACGCTGGACGATGGCGGCAGTTGTACCGTCCCCAAAGGTGCCGTTCGCGCTGATGTCGGTCGGCACCAGAATGATCGATTCCAGGCCAAAGCCACTGTCCACCAC
>CAMFLG010000496.1 GCA_945957495.1 uncultured Pseudorhodobacter sp.
AACCCCAAGTCGCCTAAACGAGCACTAGGAGCGGCACAAATACGCGAAAGGTCCAGTGCAAGCGGCCTTTGAGCCGCGAAGAACATCGCGGCTTTTCTGAATACCTCCCTCTCCTGCCGAAGAATGCGGTTCTCTTTGCGAAGCCGCTCGTTCTCGCGCAGAAGCTCGGTCTCCTGCGCGGGCACCTTGGCCTCGTCCGAAACCGCCTGAACCAACTTGCCGAACGTGGAAAGCCCGATCCCCAAATCAGACGCAACCTGACGCCGTGTCAGGCCACTGATGAGCGCGATGCCGACCGCATCACGCTTGAACTCATCGCTGCGTATCGCGGCCTTGTTCGGACTGCTTTGTGGCAGGTATCGCTCTCAAAAGACCGGAAAAGAATCGGTGCGGGTCCGACCTGCCCGCGCTTGAAAAGCTGACCGGGGACTGGGCCGCAAAACTGGAGCCCGCATGGATCAAGGCGAAGCAGGAGGTCGCCCATGGCAGCAAGACCGGTAAGATTCCCAAACGACAAATTCGGTTTGGCGGCACCTTGCACGGCACCGGATAAATTCAGAACCGAACTAAACCATTGATATAAAACAATAGACGATGATTTCGATTCCTTCCGGGGCCGCCATGACCCTGCGATCATGGCTTTGCGTCTGCCCGGGTTAGACCTGCGGAACATGCACCACGATGCCGTCCAGTTCGGCGCGCATCCGGATCTGGCAGGACAGGCGCGAGGTGGGTTGGCGTTCGGCCTCTGTCACGTCCAGCATGTCCGTCTCGAACGGCAGCGGGCCACCGGCGCGCGCGGCCCAGTCGGGGTCAACCACCACATGGCAGGTTGCGCAAGACAGCGAGCCGCCGCATTCCCCGATCACGCCCGGGATACCCTTGGCCACCGCCGCCTGCATCAGGCTGGTGCCTTCGGCCACGTCCAGCGTCGTTTGCTGCCCGTCGGGCAGGATCCATGTTGCTTTCATGCCCATCCCTCAGACATACCAGATGTAATAGTCGCGCAGTGCCGCGCCTTCCAGACCGGCGGTCTTGTCCACCTCGATCCGCTTCATGAAGATGTGGTGATCGACCAATTCGCGCCCCACGGCATTGCCCAGCGCGGTATCGGCGGCCAGATCGTCCATCGCACCCGACAGCGATATCGCCACGCCCTGCCCTGCATCGGTGCGGTCAAAACAATCGCCCGCCTCGGGCGCGGGCAGGGCATAGCCGCCCTCATAGCCCAGCCGCGCCGCCTGCAGAATGGCGGCGACGGCGGTGTAGGGGTTACACGAGGCATCTGCCATGCGGTGTTCCAGCCGGGTTTTCGGCCCGCCCTCTTCCGACACGCGCACGGTGACGCCGCGATGATCGCCGCCCCAGTTGCACCAATATCCCGACATCGAGGCCGGTTGCAGCCGCAGATACGACCCGACCGTGGGCGCAAGCAGCCCCGCCAGCCCCTTGTGATGCTGCATCCAGCCCGCCACGCAGCCGCGCCCCAGCGCGTTCAGGTGATCCGGCCCGCCCTTTGGCCCGGTCATCAGCGCGTTGTTGCCCGCGGCATCGGCGAAAGACAGGTTCACATGCAGGCCAGAGCCGCCCTTTTCCAGAACAGGCTTGGGCAGGAAGGTCAGCAGGATGCCATGTTTCAGCGCCACTTCCCGCGCCATCTGCCGGAACAGCACCATTTCATCCACCGCCTTGACCACGCCGTCATAGGCCAGCGTAAACTCATACTGCGGCGTGTCATATTCGGCGGTGATCAGTTCCAGACGAAAGCCCGACGCCTCGGCCTGCCGCCAGATCGCATCGGTAAAGCCGACCGGATCGGCAAAAGGCCCGGTGCCATAGACGATGCCGCCCGGCGCGTGCAGCGGGGCGAGGCTGCCATCCGGTTGAATGGCAAAGGCAAACGCCTCTAGCTCCAGCCCCACCTTGGGGGCAAGCCCGTGCTGGCCCCAATCGGCCACCGCGCGTTTCAGCGCGCCGCGCGGGCACAGCGGCAGGCGGGCACCGTCGCTGTCATAAAGATCGCCGGTGACAACCTTTGTCTCCGGCTCCCACCCGTCGCGGATTTCGGCACCGTCCCAGCGCAGTTCCATATCCGGGATGCCTTCGCGGCATTTGGTGTGCGGGGCATCCAGGATCAGATCCTTGTCCCAATGCACGCTGAAGGTCGGACGCGCCATCCGTGTGGCGTCAGATTTCATCTTGGACGCGGGCAGATATTTGCCCCGCATCAGGCTGAGGTGGTCGCAGAACATGGCTCTGAGCCGGTCCGCCATGATATTCTCCCCGTTCGCTGTTTTGCGTTATCTTATCATTTGGTTGTGACGCGGACGGGCAAGGATTTGATCCCCGCCACGAAATTTGACCGCAGAAATTTCTGTTCGCCCGCCGGTTCGATGGATTTCAGCCGCTTGGCCAATTCCTGAAACAGCACCCGCACCTCCAGCCGCGCCAGCCACATGCCCAGGCACAGATGCGGGCCGCCTTGGCCAAAGGCCAGATGGCGGTTGGGGTTGCGGCCCAGATCAACGCGGAACGGCTGATCGAAGGCCGCCTCATCGCGGTTGGCCGAGGCGAACCAGTACAGCACCTTGTCGCCCGCCTTGATCTGTTTGCCGTGCATTTCAAAATCCCGCGTCGCGGTGCGGCGAAAGTACGAGGTGGGCGAGGCCCAGCGCACGATCTCATCGGCCATGGTGTCATCGACGGCGCCCGACTGAATCTGCGCCAGAAGCTCCGGCTGATCTGTCTCTTATACACATCTCCGAGCCCACGAGACGTAGAGGAATCTCGT
>CAMFLG010000497.1 GCA_945957495.1 uncultured Pseudorhodobacter sp.
CTCCGGGTCTTTCGTTTCAGACAAGACCCAAGGTTGCAATTCCGGCAAAGACCGTCAGCGCGCCCAGCCATTGCACCGGCTTCATAACCTCGCCCAGGAACCGCCAGGCCAGCAGAATCGTGACCAACCCGAAAACCGACGCTGTGACCGATGCGAATTCGGCATGGGGAAAGCCACCTGCCGCCGTTACGGCCAGAAGGGCGCCCACATCCAGTGCAGCCATCAAAAGCAGCGGCGGCCATAGGGCCACCGCCGGACGCAAAGGCGTGCGCAGGGCAAAGGCCAAGGCCAGAACCGTGGCGAAACAGGCCAGTCTGGTGATCAGAGTCACCGGCAGGTCTGCCCCCTCTTCTGCCGCCCATTGCATCAGCGCGAAGGTCGCCGCGAACCCGACGCAGGCCAAAACGGACCACAGGATGGCCTGCCGTCTGTCGCCCGTCGCTTCGTCTTCTTCGCCCCGCGCGACAAGGCCGATTCCGGCCAGAACCGCCACCGCCCCTGCCAGGGCCAGCCACCGCAGCTCGCCGCCGCGCGCGATGGCAAATCCCACCGACAGCAGCGGAAATGCGCCGCAGATCGGGGCGACCAACCGCACCGGGCCAATGGCAAAGGCGCGATAAAGGCCATATCCTGCCATGGCATAGGCTGGCCCCGCCGCAGCACACAGCCACAGCACCCTTGGCGTCATGCTGTCCCATCCGCCGGAAATCCATGCCATCGGGATCAGCAACACCGCGCCCAGCCCCATCACCAGCACCAGAAGCGCCAGCGCCTCGGCCCGCGCGCCGATCCGGCGCAAGGTGAAGTCGTGCAAGCCCCATGCAAGCGCGGCCAGCAGTCCCAAAAACAGCGATTGCACCTTGTTTGTCCCCCCGGTCTTTCGTCAGACTGCCGCGTAAAAGGCTTGCGGGGTAGCCCCTGTCGCGTTATTCTTTTTATTAAACAAATTTGCCACTGATGCAACACGAGGCCCGACATGCTTGATACGCCTTATCCCAGCGTGGTTCCCGGCCCACCGCGCCCCAGCCAAATCCTGACGCCCGTTTCGTTGGCGCTACATTCCGGGCTGGAACGCTATGAGGTGCCGGGGGCTGGGGCGCTGCTGATCCCGATAGATGCAGGCGACAGGGTGACGGTGATCAATGCCGAAGGCGGGCAGCGGGCGGAACTGGTAGCGGCGGATGCGCGCGGGCGCGTTGACGCAGGCCTGCTGGGCACGGCGGCCAATGCCGGGGCAGACGGGCTGCGGGCGCTGCTGGCCTGTGATCAGGGGCCTGGGCTTGGCGGGCTGCGGCTCGGGATTGAACGGCGCGGCATTGATCTGGCGGCGGCGCGGGCTGTGACGCTGTTTGGCGAGGGCTCGCCTGCGGGCGATACGGCCGAATTCACCGTTACTGACAAGGGCGTGCTGATCATCGCCGCCCCCGCAGCACCAATGGACCCGCACGGGCAGGCGACGGCCGCGCCCTTGCTGGTGAAGGTGCAGCGATCCACTCTGATCCGTGTCGGCCGACACGACCTGCCCGACCCTTTGGCCGACCCGGTGCTGGACCTGCGGGTAAAATCCGCCACCGCCGAAAGCTATTTCGTCAAGGCGGGCGATTACATTCAGATCATCGACGTCGATGGTCGCCAATGCACGGATTTCCAATGCTTTGCCGCGCGCAAGCTGGACAAGGGGATCGAACACCCGCTGGATGTGACCACCTCGCGCACCCTGATGGGGCATGCCTATTCGATGCCGGGCCTGCATTCGAAATACTATGATCAGGATTGGCTGCCGCTGGTCGAGGTGGTGCAGGATACCGTGGGCCGCCACGATGCCTTTGCAATGGCTTGTGCCGCGAAATATTACGACGACATCGGCTATCCCGGCCATGCGAACTGCTCTGACAATTTCAACGGCGCTTTGGCGAAGCATGGCGTCACCCCCCGCCCCGGCTGGATGGCGGTGAACATGTTCTTCAACACCAATATCGACGCGCATGGCGTGCTGATTTCGGATGAACCGTGGAGCCGCCCCGGCGACTATGTGCTGTTGCGCGCGCTGACCGACCTGATCTGCGTGAACTCGTCTTGCCCGGACGATACCTCGCCCGCCAACGGCTGGTATCTGTCGGATATCCATGTGCGCACCTATTCGGGTGCGGAAACCTTCCAGCGGTCTATCGCCTACCGCCCTACCCCCAATTCGGAGCCGAAGATGACCAAGGAAACCGCCTTTCATTCCCGCATCGCCGAAAAGACCCGCAATGTGGTTGAATACAAAGGCTATTGGTTGCCGCAGGTCTATGCGCAAAACGGCGCGATCGAGGAATACTGGGCCTGCCGTGAAAAGGCGGTGGTGCTGGATCTGTCGCCCCTGCGCAAATTCGAAGTCACCGGCCCGGATGCCGAGGCGCTGATGCAATATACCCTGACCCGCGATGTGAAAAAGCTGTCGGTGGGGCAAGTGGTCTATTCCGCGATGTGCTATGAACATGGCGGCATGATCGACGACGGCACGCTGTTCCGGCTGGGCCGCGACCAATTCCGCTGGATCGGCGGCGATGATTTTGGCGGCGTCTGGCTGCGCGAGCAGGCCGAAAAGCTGGGGCTGAAAGTGATGGTGCGGTCGTCCACCGACCAGATGCACAATCTGGCGGTGCAGGGGCCGAACAGCCGCGAGATCATGTCCCGCATGATCTGGACCCCACCGCATCAGCCGACGATTGCCGAACTGGGCTGGTTCCGCTTTACCATCGGCCGCATCGGGGGTGCCAACGGCGCGCCGGTTGTGGTG
>CAMFLG010000498.1 GCA_945957495.1 uncultured Pseudorhodobacter sp.
GCTGAAACCAACCGGGTTGCGCGGGCGCTGGATGCGACGCGGCCGACGGGCGGCGTGCGCTACATCAGCGAAAGCGAGCTGCTGGAAGACGTCTATACGATGAATGATTTCATCCTTGGCAACGAAGAGCTGGGCGGAAACCGCCCGCGCACGCCCTTGCGACCGCAGCAGGAAGTCACCGGGCTTGACCGCGTGGTGCCCTATATGATCACCGAATTCGGCGGCCATATGTACCCGACCAAAAGCCACGATCAGGAACAGCGGCAGGCCGAGCATGTCTTGCGCCACCTTGAGGTGCTGAATGCGATGTACGGCGACCCGCAGATTGCCGGGGCCATCGGCTGGTGCGCCTTTGACTACAACACCCACAAGGACTTTGGCTCGGGGGACCGGCTGTGCCACCATGGTGTGATGGACATGTTCCGCGAGCCAAAGTTTGCGGCATCGGTCTATGCCAGCCAAGGCGATCCGGCCGAGGGCGTGGTGCTGACCCCTGTAACCTTCTGGGCGCGCGGTGAGCGCAACATCGGCGGGGTGCTGCCGCTGATCGTGCTGACCAACTGTGACGAGGTGGAGCTGCGCTATGGTCAGTTTGCCCCCAAACGCATCCCTGCCGCCCGCGACCGGTTCCCGCATCTGCCCTATGCGCCGGTGATCGTTGATTCGAGCAACTTCACCAAAGAAGAGCTGGGTCACTGGGGCATGACATGGGAACCGGTAACGATCACCGGCTATATCAATGGCAAGCCGGTGGCCGAGACGCAGTTCGTCTGCGATGCGGTGCCGACGACGCTGCAAGTGGTGGCCGATGCGACGCGGATCGGTCGCAACGATGCGGTGCGGGTGATGGTCCGGATGCTGGATCAGGCCGGGCACAAGCTGCCCTTCTATCCTGAACCGGTGACGATCGAGGTATCAGGCCCGGCCAGCCGTCTGGGTCCGGCTTGTGTGCCATTGCGGGCGGGGTCCACCGGGTTCTGGGTGCAGGCCACGGGCGCGGGGCCGATCGAGGTGAAGGTACATTGTGACCGTCTGGGTGTGACGTCCATCCACCTGACAGCCGAATAGGGGGCATCGGATGACCGGGTTGAAACTGCGTGGGGTGCGGAAGTCTTACAACGCTGTCGAGGTGATCAAGGGCGTTGACCTGGACATAGCACCCGGAGAATTCGTGGTCTTTGTCGGGCCTTCGGGTTGCGGCAAATCAACGTTGCTGCGGATGATTGCCGGGCTGGAAGAAATCAGCGGTGGCGATCTGTTCATCGGTGACAAACGGATGAATGACGTGGACCCCGCGCAGCGTGGCATTGCCATGGTGTTCCAAAGCTATGCGCTTTACCCGCATATGACGGTGCGCGAAAACATGGGGTTTGCGCTGCGCTTTGCCAAAAAGCCAAAGGATGAAATCGCGCAGGCGGTGAACGAGGCGGCGCGGATTCTGGAATTGGGGCCGCTGCTGGACCGCCGCCCCAAGGATCTGTCTGGCGGACAACGCCAGCGTGTGGCCATTGGCCGCGCGTTTGTGCGTCATCCCGATGTGTTCCTGTTCGATGAACCCCTGTCCAATCTGGACGCCGAATTGCGCGTCCATATGCGGATCGAAGTGGCGCGGCTGCACAAGGAGCTGGCCACGACCATCATCTATGTGACCCATGATCAGGTCGAGGCGATGACACTGGCCGACAAGATCGTGGTGATGCGGGCGGGTGTGGTTGAACAGGTCGGCTCGCCTTTGGCGCTGTATGATGATCCCGACAACCTGTTTGTGGCGGGCTTTATCGGCAGCCCGAAGATGAACTTTCTGGCTGGTGTGGTCGAGCAGGACACGGTGCGTCTGCCCGAGTTTGGCAACCAGTCGATCCCTTTGGGTCACCTGACCCACCCACCGGCGCAGGGCAGCGAGGTGACAGTGGGCATCCGACCTGAAAGCTTCAAACGAGGCGGCGATGCCGGGTTGGAACTGACCATCGAGATTGTCGAACATCTGGGCAATGAAAGCTTTGCCTATGCGCGCCAATCCGGTGGCCAGATGCTGACGCTTGCGACCGAGAACGGCCGCAGCCTGCAGCCCGGTCAACGGATCGCCGCGCGGTTCAACCCCGCGCAGATCATGGTTTTTGACAAGTCGGGTCAGCGTATCCGCTAGGTGTGAGTTCTCAGGAGGTTGTTCACCCGAAGCGGGGTTAGGCTGCAATCGCCAAACTCCAGCCGAGGACTCCGCAGGATGAACAACCCACACAAAGGTGCCCGTCTTACCGTCTACAGTCGAGAGCAGATCGTCGCCCGTATTCAGGCTGGCACGAAGAGCGCCGAGGTGGCCGCCGCCTTCGGTGTTTCCCTCCGCACGGTGCGCAAGTGGCTGGCGCGGTTCCGTGCGGGCGGGCAAGCGGCGCTCTCCAACCGCGCAAGCGCGCCCGCCCGCGTGGCGCGACGCCTGCCGGATCGCCTGGTCGCGCTGGCCCTGCACCTGCGGCTGGCAGGGGCGGAGATCGCGCGCAAGCTGGGCCTTGCCCGCTCGACCGTGGCGCGCTGGCTGGCGCGGGCGGGGATGGGGCGGCTGGCCCGGCTCGACCCGCCCGAACCCGTGCGGCGCTACCAGCGCGCCCGGCCGGGCGAACTCATCCATCTGGACATCAAGAAACTGGGCCGCTTCGACCGGCACGGCCACCGCGTCACCGGAACGCGGAGGGGCTGCCGCAACCGTGGCGCGGGCTGGGATTTCGTCCATGTCGCGGTCGATGACACGACGCGGCTGGCCTATGTCGAGGCTGTCTCTTATACA
>CAMFLG010000499.1 GCA_945957495.1 uncultured Pseudorhodobacter sp.
ATCACCGGCATGTTTTCCGAAAACGGCTCGAACAGAAACCGCTCGTCCATGTCGCGGCCACCGGCCAGAAAATCGTCAAACGCCTCTGGCCCAATCGCGATCATCAACGCCAGCCCGATCGGCCCCCACAGCGAATAACGCCCGCCAACCCAATCCTCGAACCCGAACACCCGCGCGCCATCAATGCCAAAGGCCGCGGTCTTGTCCGCCGCCGTTGAGACGGCCGCAAACTGCGCCGCCGGATTGGCCACCTTGGTCGCAAGCCAGACCCGCGCGGTTTCGGCGTTGGTCATCGTCTCGATGGTGGTGAAGGTTTTCGACGCGACAATCACCAGCGTCGTTTCGGGATTCAAACCCTTCAACACATCGGCAATATGCGCGCCGTCAATGTTGCTGACGTAATGCACGCGCGGGCCGTTGTGATAGGGCGCCAGCGCCAGCGTCGCCATCACCGGACCAAGGTCCGATCCGCCAATGCCGATATTCACCACATCGGTGAATTTGCCGCCCTGCCCGGCATAGCGCCCGGTGCGCACATCGCGGCTGAAAATCGCCATGCGCGCCAGCGTGTCATGCACCGCCGGCACCACATTCTTGCCATCCACGATCACCGAAACCGTTTCCGGCGCGCGCAGGGCGGTGTGCAATACCGCGCGGCCTTCGGTGTCGTTGATCTTTTCGCCGCCAAACATCGCCGCGCGTTTTTCGGCCACGCCCGAAACCATCGCCAGCTCCAACAGCAGCGCCTTGGCGGTTTCGTCGATATTGGTCTTGGAATAATCGAACAGCATCGCACCGGCGCGGGCACTGAACTGATGCGCCCGGTCTTTCTGCGCGAAAAGCTCAAGGATCGGACGCGCCGCCACCTTGGCGTGATGGTCCTTCAACGCTTGCCATTTGTCAGACATCGCTCACTCCGCCCAATGTATCGTTGCATGATCCAGCACCACGCGCACGGGTGCCTCCAGCGCGGGCAGCCCCGCCGCCCGCTCGATCGCGGCGCGTTTTTCGGCGCCGGTGATCAGGATATGAATGTTCATCGCCCCCGCCAGAACCGGCGCGGTCAGCGTCACGCGCGGCTCGCCCGCGGCCTCCGCCCGCATCGGCAGCAGAACAGGCGCATCGCTGGCCAGCGCCTCGGCCAACAGATCGGCCCCGGGGAACAACGACGCGGTGTGCATATCCGCGCCCATCCCCAGCAGCAGCACCGTGATCGGCAGATGCGGCGCAATCGCCTCGGCCAGATCGGCCAGCACCTGCTCTGGCTGTTCCGCTTCTGCATAAAGCGGCACCAGCGTTGCCGCCGCCGCCTTGTCGGTCAACAACCGCTCGCGCAGCAAACGCGTGTTGGAACGTGGGCTGTCTTCCCCGACCCAGCGTTCGTCGTTCAGAAACACCGAAACGCGCGCCCAATCCAGCGGCAGGCCGCACAGGATGTCGAACACCGGCCCCGGCGTGGTGCCTCCCGGCACGCAGAAAGAGGCCCGCCCGTCAAAGGTCAGTGCCTCTGTCAACTGACTGCTGATCACCCCGGCCAAACCCAGCATCAGCGCATCGCGATCAGGGTAGGTCAGAAACCGCATCACTTGATCTCCCGCCAGCGCCGCCCGTCGCGGTGCATCAGCATCAGCGCATCCTCTGGCCCCGATGTGCCCGGATCATAGCTTTGCGGCTTGTCGTTCCGCGCCTCCCAACCCTGAATGATCGGATCGGTCCAGGCCCAGGCCGCCTCGACCTCATCGCCGCGCATAAACAGCGTCTGGTTGCCCCGGATCACATCCATGATCAGCCGTTCGTAGGCGTCCGGCACATCCTCGGCATCCGCGCCCAAGGCATCGGCGAAAGACATATCCAGCGGCACCTGCATCAACCGCATGCCGCCCGGCCCCGGCTCCTTGATCATCACCTTCAGGTTCATGCCCTCATCCGGCTGCAACCGGATCACCAGCACGTTTTCGTGCCAGCCCTTGGCATCATCGAAAATCTTGTGCGGCGGTTGTTTGAAGGTGATCGAAATCTCACTCGCCCGCGCCCGCAGCCGCTTGCCGGTGCGCAGATAGAACGGCGTGCCCTGCCAGCGCCAGTTCGAGATATTCACCTTCAGCGCGATATAGCTTTCGGTGCGCGACGCCGGGTTTTCCGAATGTTCGACATAGCCCTTCTCGCCCGCGCCCGCCGCATATTGCCCGCGCACAATATCAGCAGGCTGCACCGGTTCCAGCGCCCGGATCACCTTCAACTTTTCGTCCCGCACCGCATCGGGATCAAAGTGATAGGGCGGCTCCATCGCAATCAGGCACAAAAGCTGCATCATATGGTTCTGCACCATATCGCGCATCGCGCCCGACTTGTCGTAATAGGCCCCGCGCCCATCGACCCCCACGGTTTCCGCCACCGTGATCTGCACATGATCGACGTATTCCGATTTCCACAGCGGCTCGAACAGAATGTTGGCAAAGCGCACCGCCATCAGGTTCTGCACGGTCTCCTTGCCGAGATAATGGTCGATCCGGTAAATTTGCGCTTCGCTGAAATGCTTGGCCAAGACCGCGTTCAGCGCCCGCGCCGAGGTCAGATCGCGGCCAAACGGCTTTTCCACCACGATCCGGCTGGCCCCGTCGGAAATGCCATGCAGGCTCAGGCGTTCGGCAATATCGCCAAACAGGCTGGGCGCGACCGAGAAGTAGAACGCCCGCACCACATCCGGGCGCATCAGCGCCTTCAACTCTTTCCAGCCGCCCTCGCCCGTTGCATCCACCGAAACATAGGCGATC
>CAMFLG010000500.1 GCA_945957495.1 uncultured Pseudorhodobacter sp.
TCGCGCTCCAGCGCGAACTGCGCCATCACCAACTGTTGCTGCATTTCGGCCACGGGCCGCATGTCACGGCCCAACATCAGAACAGATTTGTCGTGGCCGATATTGTGCATCGAATAGCGCACCGGGAATTCCAGCAGAGACTGGTCCACATGGTTGATTTCAACCGCCAAAGACTGCGCCCCCGGCTTACGCATCGCCTCAAGCCGTTTGACCAGCTTTTCATAGCTTTCGTCTGTCAGAATTTCCGCCACAGGCTGACCAATCCAGGTATCCAGGCGACCAAACGCCGGATGGTTTGGATTGACCATCACGCCAGACACCCGCCAATCATTCGAAATGATCAGCGACAAATCGGCAGCCGTAGAAACGATCTCGGACAAAAGCTCCGGATCGATCAGCGGCATCGTCATGCCCGTCATGAAATGTTTCGTATCTGTATTCACAGCCGTCTTGCCAATCTTGCCGCACACCCGTCTGATCGGGACAGCGGTTTGTTACGCGCGCTTGAGCACGCAAAAGGCGTCGAACTTCAGGCCCATGACCTCCAGTGCGGCGCCAACATCGTTTGAAGAGAAATCAGCCCCCGTGCATGAAGCAGGATCCTCCACCTTTGAATTCACCGCCCCCCGACAATGATTGGCGCCGGGTAGGTCATGACTGTTTTCAGGAACTGGATCATTTTGGCGATGGACTCGAGCTTTTCCCGCGTTGCCACGGAAATCATCACCCCATCGAAATGCCGAGATGTCACCAGGCTGCGCAATTCGTTGAAGCTTGGCGCAATCCGCAGACAAACCGACACACCATAGCGACGCATCTGACCGGTCGCCACCATTGGACCAAGCGTGTGCTGTTCGCGATCCGGCACGATGAACAACACTGCCCCCTGCCCTGCGTCGCCTGCCTGATCCGCAACCCAGGCTGTTCCAACTTCGCGCAGCAGGCTTTGCAACCGCCCGACACCAATGGTCACGTCGAGCCAGGACATTTCGTCGTCGTGCCAAGCCTGCCCCATCCGGCGCGCCGCGATGGGAATGTAGACATCCGCAAGCGCCGCAAGGCTGATCCGGGAGCGTTTCACCTCGCCCAGCAAATCCGCGAATGCGGATTTCGTGCCCGAAAGAGACGCCGCAATCAAACCCGTTACCAGAGACTCGCGCGGCTCGATCACGGATTTCGCGCTGCGGTCGGCCAGCAGAGACACGACCTGCGACGCAAAATAGCTGACCCCAGAGGAATCTCCTGCCAAAGAACGCACCTGAGCAAGAGGTTGATACTCCGGCATGCGACCAGCTCCGCGTTGGGGCACCCACAAAACCGAAATCTGAGAATGTCAGCACGATCGAGGTCATCCTTGCGAATAAGTCTCCATTAGGACCGACGTATTGTCAAAGAGAATTGACACTTGCCAGTATAAGCCGTCCGGCGCTTGAATTCAAGTATTTGGACTTAAATAATAATTAGCCAATTTTTTTGCCGCACGCGCTTTCAAAATCGCTGGTTCGCCGCGAGAGGTGTAAACCGAAATAGTGTAAGTTTTCGTTGACACATTTGGAATCGGGAGGCTAGGGTTGCCTTCACAGGTCGCCGCATGAAAGCACCCCCGATGCCAGCGAATCGCCAGAATCTGCCAATCCGGACGCCGCTTTACACGGCAGCCGAACGTGCGCGGCGGGATGCCACAAAGTGGACCTTGGTGCAGGGAATTCTTGCGCCGCTGCAGTTTCTGGTTTTCGCCGTCTCTCTGACCCTGGTGCTGCGCTACATTCTGACCGGCGAGGGGTACGAGGCTGCGACCGTCTCTGTCGTCGTGAAAACCGGCTTTCTTTACCTGATCATGGTGACAGGCGCGATTTGGGAAAAGGTTGTGTTCGGCCAGTACCTGCTTGCCCCGGCGTTTTTCTGGGAAGACATCTTCAGTTTCGCCGTCATCACATTGCATACCGCATATATATTAGCACTTTGGACCGGCGCGCTGTCTCCGTTGGGCCTGATGGTCTTGGCGTTGACGGCCTATCTGACCTATGTCGTCAATGCCGCGCAATTCATCCGCAAGTTGCGGCTGGCCCGCCTGGATCCGGCGGTGCAGGCATGAACGCGCCCCTTCCCGCCATCGGTTGCACCACAGCCCCGGTTCTAAAGGAACGTGGCCAGCGCGAGGTCTTCTGCGGCCTGACCGGCATCATCTGGCTGCACCGCAAGATGCAGGATGCGTTCTTTCTGGTGGTCGGCAGCCGGACCTGCGCCCACCTGCTGCAGTCGGCGGCCGGGGTGATGATCTTTGCTGAACCCCGCTTTGGCACTGCCATTCTGGAAGAGAAGGATCTGGCCGGTCTGGTCGATGCACAGGCCGAGCTTGACCGTGAGGTCAAGCGGCTTCTGTCACGCCGTCCTGACATTCGCCAGCTGTTTCTGGTCGGCTCTTGCCCGTCCGAAGTCATCAAGCTTGACCTCAATCGCGCGGCGGAACGGATGAGTGCGGCCCACGCCCCGAACGTCCGCGTGCTGAATTATTCCGGCTCGGGAATCGAGACGACTTTCACCCAGGGCGAGGATGCCTGCCTTGCCGCAATGGTGCCGACCCTTGCAGAAACAGACGCGCGCAGCCTGATCATTGTCGGCGCCTTGCCCGATGTCGTCGAAGATCAGGCGCTGGCCCTGCTGGCGGCGATGGGTATCACGTCGGTGCAATGCCTGCCCGCCCGCCGCGCGGCCGAGGCGCCCAAGATCGGCCCGAACACGGTCTTTGCGCTGGTGCAGCC
>CAMFLG010000501.1 GCA_945957495.1 uncultured Pseudorhodobacter sp.
ACCACAGGCTGCCCGACGGCGTCAGACCGCGCTGCGCCGCCTTCAGAAAGGCCATGCCAAGCCCCGGATCGGCCTCGCGCGTGGTGTGGAACGGCGGGTTCATCACCACCGCATCCCACAGCTTGGTCGGCCGGATCGCGGTGGCGTCGGCCCAATGGAACCGTGCCCGCGCATCCGTAATGTTCAGCCGCGCGCAATCCAGTGCGTCGGCCTCTGCCTCGACCAGATCCAGTTCTTTCACACCCTCGCGGGCCAGAATGGCGCGCGACAGATACCCCCAGCCCGCGCCAAGATCCGCCACCCGCGCGGGCAGTTTCGCAGGCAGCGCCGCCGCCAGCAGAACCGATCCGCGATCTGGCTGATCCGCCGAAAACACCCCGGGCAGGGTGGTGAAGCCGCCCTCGATCTGCACTGCCTTCGCCCGCCAGTCCCGCAAGGACGGCGCAGGCGTGACCAGCGCCAGCTTGCCATGCGCCTTTGCGACTGCCTCGCCTACAGGCAGCCCCAGCGCCCGGCAATCCTTCAACGCGGTGTCAACGCCATCGGTCTTTTGCCCGTCCACCACGATCATCCCGCCCGGGGCCAGCAACGCCTCGGCCCGTGCCAGTTGCGCCCGCGCCTCGGCCCGCGCGCGCGGCAGGCAAACCAGCGCCAGCGCAGCCGGCGCGCCTGGCTCCATCCGGTAGCCCTTGGCGGCAAAATGGTCATAATCGGGTTTGAACCCGGTCAGCACAACCACCCGATCCTTTGGCAAAGCGGAAAGATCATCGCCCGCCCTGGGGCGCAGAACCAGAATATCCCCCGCCGCAGGCAGGGTCAGCGCGCCGGTTGCCAGCGCAAGCTCAAGTCTTGCAGATCGCATCAGATAGGCTTGCGCCTGCTCCTTCCTGATAGAACTCAGAAGCCCGAATGGCAGGCAGCTTCGCCGCCTATTCCTTTTCCATCGTGCATTGCAGCGGGTGCTGATGACGCCGGGCAAAATCCATCACCTGCGCCACCTTGGTTTCTGCAATCTCAAAGGAATAAACGGCAACCACAGCCAGCCCCTTCTTGTGGACCGTCAACATGATCTCGAACGACTGGGCATGGTTCAGGCCGAAAAACCGCTCCAGTATATGCACAACGAATTCCATCGGTGTGTAATCGTCGTTCAAAAGCATGACCTTATACATCGGCGGGCGCGCCGTCTTGGATTTGGTCTTGGTCAGGATCGACGTATCGTTCCCCGGACCCGAGGCTTTGTCAGACATGACAGGCGTAGTCAGCGGCACGAAGAAGCCTCTCGGTTCAGAAGATTCGGGATTTTGGTTGCATACGCCAATATAGCGCATTTCTGCCTTGCGAAAAGACCCCCGGGCAAAGATGACTTCGGGAAGGGGGAAACACCATGCTGACAACCATTGGATTCGATGCCGACGACACGCTTTGGCAGAACGAGGCGTTCTTCCGGCTGACGCAGGATCGCTTTGTTCAGCTTCTGGCCGATCACGCCGACCCAGATCATCTGCACGACCGGCTGTTGGCGGCAGAGCGGCGCAATCTGGGGCATTACGGTTTCGGCGTGAAGGGATTTACCTTGTCGATGATCGAAACCGCCATCGAGGTGACGGATGCCCGCGTCTCGGCCAAGGTGATCGCCGAACTCATCGCAGCCGGGCGCGATATGCTGGCCCATCCGATCGAACTTTTGCCGCAGGCGAAACAGGCGGTGGCCGCCCTGGCGCAAGACTACAAGGTGGTGCTGATCACCAAGGGCGACCTGCTTGATCAGGAACGCAAACTGGCCCAATCCGGCCTTGGCGATCTTTTCCACGCGGTCGAGATCGTTTCAAACAAGACCGCCGCGGTCTATTCCGGCATCTTTGCCCGCCATGGCAGCGGCGGGCAGGCCGCGATGATGGTCGGCAACTCACTGAAATCCGACGTGCTGCCAGTGCTGGAGGCGGGCGGTTGGGGCGTCTATGTGCCGCATGATCTGACCTGGGCGCTGGAACATGCCGAAGAACCCACCGGCCACAGCCGGTTTCGCCGCCTGAACAGCCTTGGGGGCTTGCCCGATTTAGTGGCAAGTCTAACCGCCTCTCACAAGATATAGTGTTTCCCCGCAATATCCTGTTTGCGAGATCTTTCGTGAAACCCTTTGAAAAATAGGGGTTTTCTCAAAACATGGCCTGTGTTAGCCTTTGCATATAACAAATACCCCCTGTTAATGTGGGGTAACGAGGCAGGCACAATGGCAAGAACGACAGTGCTCCGGCTGGGGCAGTATGTCCGCAGTTTTCTGTTTTTGATCGCGCTGGTGCTGATCGCCGCCTGCTCGGGTCCGAAGGAATCTGGCGCCGCCCCCTATGCCGCCTATGTGATGGACGCCCGCACGGGCGAGACGCTGTATTCCGAAAACGCCGATACCCGTCTGCATCCGGCTTCGCTGACCAAGATGATGACGCTGTACATCACGTTTGGTGAAATCGAGCGTGGCAATCTTTCGCTGGACACGATGATCACCGTCTCGGCCAACGCCGCCGCACAGCCGCCCTCGCGTCTGGGCCTGAAGGCCGGGCAGAAGATTCAGCTGCGCTATCTGATCCGCGCCGCCGCCGTGAAATCCGCCAACGACGCCGCCGCGGCCATTGGTGACTATATTTCTGGCAGCCCGGAAAAGTTCGGCGCGCGGATGACCCGCACCGCCAAATCGTTGGGCATGAACAACTCCACCTTCAAAAACGCCAACGGGCTGACGG
>CAMFLG010000502.1 GCA_945957495.1 uncultured Pseudorhodobacter sp.
CCTATATCGAGAAGGAAAGCCAGATCAACGAACAGATCGACCGGATGCGCCATTCGGCCACCCGGGCGCTGTTGGAACGCGATGATGTGATCATCGTCGCTTCTGTCTCCTGCATCTATGGCATCGGCTCGGTGGAAACCTATTCCGCCATGACGCAGGATCTGATCGTTGGCCAAAGCTATGATCAGCGGCAAGTGCTGGGTGAATTGGTGGCGCAGGCCTACAAGCGCAACGATCAGGCGTTTCAGCGCGGCAGTTTCCGCGTGCGCGGCGACAGTGTCGAGGTCTGGCCCGCCCACCTTGAAGACCGCGCCTGGCGGTTTTCGTTCTTTGGCGAAGAGTTGGAGGCGATCATCGAATTTGATCCCCTCACCGGTGCCAAGACCGACACGTTCAAGCAAATCCGCATCTACGCAAATTCCCACTACGTCACACCGCGCCCCACGATGCAGCAGGCGATTGCCGGCATCAAAAAGGAACTGCGCCAGACGCTGGATCTGATGGTATCCCAAGGCAAATTGCTAGAGGCGCAGCGGCTGGAACAGCGCACCTCGTTCGATCTGGAAATGCTGGAGGCAACCGGCGTCTGCAACGGCATCGAGAATTACTCGCGCTACCTCACCGGTCGCGCGCCGGGGGAACCACCACCCACCCTGTTCGAATTCATCCCCGACAATGCCATCGTCTTTGCCGATGAAAGCCACGTTTCTGTGCCGCAGATCGGCGGCATGTACAAAGGCGACTTCCGCCGCAAAATGACGCTGGCCGAACACGGCTTCCGCCTGCCGTCCTGCATGGACAACCGACCCCTGAAGTTCGAGGAATGGGACGCCATGCGCACCCAGACCATCTTCGTCTCCGCCACCCCGGCGGCGTGGGAGCTGGAACAGACGGGCGGCGTTTTCACCGAACAGGTGATCCGCCCGACGGGTCTGGTTGATCCGCAGATCGAAATTCGCCCGGTGGACATGCAGGTCGATGACCTCTTGGACGAAATCCGCCGCGTGGCCGCCCTTGGCCTGCGCGTGCTGGTCACGACGCTGACCAAACGCATGGCCGAGGATCTGACCGAATATTTCCACGAACAGGGCATCCGCATCCGCTACATGCACTCTGACATCGACACCATCGAACGCATCGAAATCCTGCGCGATCTGCGGCTGGGGGCGTTTGATGTGCTGGTTGGCATCAACCTGCTGCGCGAGGGGCTGGATATCCCGGAATGTGGGCTGGTGGCGATCCTCGATGCCGACAAGGAAGGCTTCCTGCGTTCGGAAACCTCCCTGATCCAGACCATCGGGCGCGCGGCGCGCAATGCCGAAGGCCGGGTTATCATGTACGCCGATCACATCACCGGCAGCATGGAGCGGGCAATCGGCGAAACCAACCGCCGCCGCGAAAAACAGATCGCTTATAACACTGCGCATGGCATCACCCCCACGACGATCAAGAAGAACGTCGAGGATGTGCTGCTTGGCATCTATCAGGGCGACACCGATCAGGCGCGGGTGACGGCCAAGATCGATAAGCCCTTGCTGGGCAACAATCTGGCCAGCCATCTGGATGCGCTCCGCGCCGCGATGCGCAAGGCCGCCGAGAACCTGGAATTCGAAGAGGCTGCCCGCCTGCGCGACGAGGTAAAACGGCTGGAGGCGGTGGAACTGGCCGTGGCCGACGACCCCCTTGCGCGGCAATCGGTGGTGGAAGAGGCCGTGGAAGAGGCAACCAAACGCGCCGGACGCTCCACCGCGGGCCGCGCCGGCACACGCGGCGGCAAAGCCCGCCGCAGGTAAGGTGGGCAATCTGCCCACGATCCGGCAGGTGGGCAAATTGCCCACCCTACAGGTGCCTTGCCGCCCGTCCGGAAAACGAGGGAAGCGGCTGAATGTGGTGAACCCTCCCGTCGCCCCCCCCTCGACGCGGCAACCGGTGGCGCAAGTGGCTTGGCCGGTGGCCGAGCCTCCGGCCCGCAGGATAGGCAATGTGCCCACCTTCCCTGCCACTCCCCCCAACCGCCTGCGAAAAAGATCCAGAGGTCGGCGGGGCGGCCGACCTCTGGCAGTTGGGACAAACACGCACTCACAACATGAAATCAGCCACGGTCATCGGTGCGGGCATCCCGGCGGTGATGGTCAGCTGAATCTCGAAATCGGCCATCCCGTCGCCGTTGGTATCGCCCAACACCCGCACAATCCCGGCGGTGCCGGTGTCGATGCGCAACTCACCGGCGATGTTGCCGAACGCCGCATCTCCGATGAAGCTGAAGTCCTGATCGCCCGCCAGAACCGAGTTCGCGTCGATTGCAGTCAGGTGAAGGATGTCCTGACCTTGGGTGAAATCGGTGATCAAGTCCTTGCCGCCAGACCGGCTGTCGCTGACCGCGCGGAACTGGAACGTATCCGCCCCGTCGCCGCCCGTCAGCAGATCGCCTGCCGCGCCGCCCGCGATCGTGTCCGCCCCAGCGCTGCCGATGATGGTGTCGCGACCATTGCCGCCGTCGATTCCGGTAATGCCGATCAGCGTGGTTGCCGACAGGTCGATCACATCCGCCAAAGCCGAGCCGACCAGTTTCACGCCGCTGTGCCCGTCTGCCGAAATCGTCTCGATCCCGGTCAGCGAACGGATGCCGATCACGGTGCCGTCGGCCTGCGCAACCATGCTGTCAAGGCCGGTGCCGCCGTCCACTGCGTCAAAGCCATTCGTCCGGCCGCTGTAGGTGAAGGTGTCGTTGCC
>CAMFLG010000503.1 GCA_945957495.1 uncultured Pseudorhodobacter sp.
GATGTGTATAAGAGACAGGAACAGGGTCGATGCCTCGCGCACAGACCTTGGTCCAAACCGCGCGCCCGCCCGGAACTGCGTGCCGAAATCAAACGGCGCGCCCATCACCGCCACATCGGCGTCAATGCGGGACCAATCCTCAACATAGGGCCGCTTGCCAAAGGTCGAAATCCCGACGAAGGGCAGGTTCAACCGCCCGGTTTCATAGCCATGCCCAGACATGTTCGCCCCTTACTGCGTTTTGCGTTTGATCCAGATTGCGGGCAAGTCAGCCCTAATGCGGGGTGATGCCACGCAACCGTTCCGACCGCCTGCGCAACAGTTCCACCGTGGTCAGCAACAGGATCGAGATGACGACAAGGATCGTTGCCACCGCCAGAATAGCCGGGCTGATCGCCTCACGGATGCCGTTGAACATCTGCCGCGGGATGGTCTGCTGATCCGGGCCCGCGATGAACAGCACCGCCACCACCTCGTCAAACGAGGTGACAAAGGCGAACAGCGCCCCCGAAATTACCCCCGGCAGGATCAGCGGCATCACCACCTTGAAGAACGTCGTGCGCGGATTGGCCCCCAGCGAATGCGCCGCCCGGATCAACGATTGGTCAAACCCCGAAAGCGTCGCCGTCACCGTGATGATCACAAAGGGAATCCCCAGAACCGCATGGGCGACAATCACACCCAGATGCGAATTCACCAGACAGCCCTTTTCCGAAAGGAACGGCCCGGTGATCGTACCCAGCACGGAATCCGGCGGCACGCAGGCCTGCGCAAAGAAGAAACTCATGCCAACCGCGATGATGATGATCGGCACGATCATCGGGCTGATCAGCAGTGCCATGATCAGCCGACGATACGGCATTTCCGACCGCGACAGCCCAAGCGCCGCGATGGTGCCCAGCGTCGTTGCCAGCACGGTCGCCCACAGCCCGACCCAGAACGAATTCTTCGCCGCCTGCACCCAGGTCGCCCGATGCCACACCTCAGACCACCAGGCCGCATCGCGCGGCGCGTCCGGGTTGGTCATGCCCAGCGTCAGCAAAGTGTCGTACCAGCGCAGCGAATAGCCCGCCGGATCGAAACTCAGCATCTTCTGGGTGAAGGTGAAATAGGGCTCTGCGTTGAACGACAGCGGAATAACGATCAGGATCGGCGCGATCAGAAACAGGAAGATCAGCGCGCATATGCCCAGATAGGCATAGTGCCAGATCCGTTCCAGCGGCGAGGCATAGGTTGGAAGTGCCATGTTATATCCCTCAGCCCAGTTTCAGACGGTCAATGCCGATAAGTTGGTCGTAAACCCAGTACAGCAGCAAAATCGCCGCCAGCAGCATCCCGGCCAAGGCCGCCGCCAGTGACCAGTTCGATTTGTTCATGTGGAAACTGATCAGGTTGGAAATCAGCTGCCCATCCGCACCGCCAACCAGGGCCGGGGTGATGTAATAGCCCACCGCCAGAATGAACACCAACAGCGACCCCGCCGCGATCCCCGGCAGGGTCTGCGGCAGATAGATCCGGCGGAAGGTGGTCCAGCTTGTCGCCCCCAGCGACCGCGCCGCGCGGGCATAGCTGGGCGGGATCACCCGCATCACCGAATACAGCGGCAAGATCATGAACGGCAGCAACACATGGCTCATCGCCACGATGGTGCCCGTCATGTTGTACATCATCTGCAGGCGCTGATCGTCGCCGATCACCCCCATCCAGACCAGCATGTTGTTCACCACACCCTGATCCTGCAACAGCGCAATCCAGCTTGTCGTGCGCACCAGCAGCGAGGTCCAGAACGGCAGCAGCACAAGGATCATCAGCAGCGAGGATTTAGACATCGGCAGCACAGCCAGCAGATGCGCCACCGGAAAGGCCAGCACCAGACAAATCCCGGTAATGATGGCCGACACAAGGAAGGTCTTGAAGAACAGGTACAGATAGACCCGATCCTTGTCGCCCCCGCGCTCCCAGCCATTATCGGTCAACTTGCGGTCGGCAGCGACCTTGTAGAATTCCGTGGTGAACCGGCTCGACGCGGCCTCCATGCCCCACCACAGGGCAGGGCTGCCCCATTTCGGGTCCAGCGCCAGCATCGCCTCTTTATAGGGCGGTGTCAGCCCGGCGGCAGCACGCGCGCCTGCCTTGAACAGACTGATCGATCCGGGAACCGTATAGTTGATCCGGGTTCCGGCCATCCCGGTGTTCTTTTCCGCCTGCATCTGCGCCAGATCTTTCACCAGCGCGGCATAGGCCTCTTCGGGGGGATTCCTGTGGTCAAAATCGGGGTTCGCACTGAACCATGCCGCAAGCGCGGGCGAGGATTTGGAAAACCCGTCATGTTCGACCGATCGTTTCAGCATATAGCCGATCGGGATCAGAAAGGTCAGCAGCACGAAAAGCAGCAGCGGCACCACCAGCAGGAACGCCCGGCGTCTGGCGCGCGATTGCGCATGGGCCAGCGCCTCTTTCAACGGGCGACCATCGGCTGTTGTCAACAGGGCGGGGGTCAGTTGCGCAGGCGCGGCCTCGGTCATTGCATGTCCTCAATCTTTGGTCCGGGCGCGGGGATCACCCCCGCGCCCGGGATAGGTCAAATCGGCCGATTATTGCGACAGCCAGGACTGGAAGCGCTCGTTCAGTTCGGAATCATGGTCAACCCAGAACGGAGCCGAGG
>CAMFLG010000504.1 GCA_945957495.1 uncultured Pseudorhodobacter sp.
GATCCGACCTATGCGCTGGGGGCCGCAACGCCGTTCGGCATGAACGCGCGTCAGACCAACGCCTGGTGGTACTATGGCGGCGGCATCGACCTGATGAACGAATTCTACGCCACCCAGAACCTGATCGCCTTCCCGGCGGGCAACACCGGCGTGCAGATGGCGGGCTGGTATCGCAAGGAAATCAACTCGCTGGCCGACCTTCAGGGCCTGAAGATGCGGATCGGCGGTTTTGCCGGCAAGGTCATCGAGAAACTGGGCGTGGTGCCGCAGCAGATTGCCGCCGGTGACATTTACCCGTCGCTGGAAAAAGGCACGATTGATGCTGCCGAGTGGGTTGGCCCCTATGACGATGAAAAGCTGGGCTTCTACAAGGTGGCGCCCTACTACTACTATCCCGGCTGGTGGGAAGGTGGCCCGTCGATTGCCACGATGATCAACCTTGGCAAATGGGCGGAACTCACGCCGACCTATCAGTCGATCCTGAAGAACGCCTGCGCGATTGCCAACCAGGACATGCTGGCGTCTTACGACTACAAGAACCCGACCGCGCTGAAATCGCTGGTGGCGAACGGCGCGCAACTGCGTCCGCTGCCGCAAGACGTGCTGTCCGCCGCTTTCGACGCCGCTCAGGCCACCTATGCCGAAATTGGCGCCACCAACGCGATGTTCAAGAAGATCAAGGACAGCCAGGACGCCTTCAAGCGTGACGCCTATCTGTGGGCGCAGATCGCCGAATACAACTATGACACCTTCATGATGGTACAACAGCAGGCTGGCAAACTTTAAGCCTGCCGCCTGAAACGAAAAAGGCCCCGGTGAAAACCGGGGCCTTTTGTTTTGCCGTATGGGTCAGGGATTGACGACAGGCGCCCCGAGTTTTGGTGCGCCCAACACGGGTGCCCCCAGAACCGGCGCGCCCAGAACCGGGGCACCACCGATGCCGCCCGCGTTCATCGTCGGCAGGCTCGGCAGCGTGACCTGAATGCTGGCCGGATCCACGGGCTTGCCCTTGTAGTGCATCACCAGTTGCGGGAAGGCGATCACCACCCCCACCATCACCACCTGAATGACCACGAATGGCACCGCCCCCCAATAGATCTGCCCGGTGGTGATCGGGTCCGTCTTCTTGCCCGTCACCTTGTCGGTATAGGCCACTTTCGGCGCGACAGAGCGCAGGAAGAACAGCGCAAAGCCAAAGGGCGGGTGCATGAATGAAGTCTGCATGTTCACCCCCAGGATGACGCCGAACCAGATCAGATCAATGCCCAAGGTTTGCGCCGGGGCAACCAGCAAGGGCACGATGATGAAGGCCAGTTCGAAGAAATCCAGAAAGAAGGCCAGAAAGAACACCAGAACCGAGGTGAAGATCAGGAACCCGGTCTGTCCGCCCGGCACCCCGATCAGCAGGTGTTCAACCCAGACATGGCCGTTCACGCCGTAGAACGAAAGAGAGAACATCCGTGCCCCGATCAGGATGAACATAACGAAGGACGACAGCCGCGTCGTCGAGGCCAGCGCCTGCCGGATCACGGTCAGGTTCAACCGGCCCTTCATCGCGGCCAGCACCATCGCGCCCACGGCCCCCATCGCGCCGCCTTCGGTCGGGGTGGCGATGCCCAGAAAGATCGTGCCCAGCACCAGGAAGATCAGCGCCAGCGGCGGGATCAGCACCATGATCACCTGTTGCGCCAGCCGCGACATCAGGTTGATGCGGAAGGTCTTGTCGATCAGCGCATAAAGATAGACCACCGTAATGCCGATGGCCGCGCCAAACACATCGGCATTGGCGCCATGGGTCGGCACCAGCAGAACATGCGTGCCATAGCCGATGCCGATGATCGCCGCGATGGCCACGACCAGCGAGGCGACGCCATGGCCCAGCGTGCGCGCCTCGGGCGGCAGGGCAGGCACCCATTGCGGCCGCCACAACGAGATGAACAGCACATAGGCCATGTAGAACCCGGTCAGGATCAGCGCCGGATAGATCGCGCCCTTGTACATGTCGCCCACCGAACGCCCCAGCTGATCGGCCAGAACGATCAGAACCAGACTGGGCGGAATGATCTGCGCCAGGGTGCCAGAGGCCGCGATCACGCCAGAGGCCACACGGCGATCATAGCCATAGCGCAGCATGATCGGCAGCGAAATCAACCCCATGGCAATGACCGACGCCGCAACGACGCCGGTGGTTGCCGCCAGCAGCGCCCCCACGATGATCACCGCATAGGCCAACCCGCCGCGGATCGGGCCGAACAACTGCCCGATGGTGTCCAGCAGGTCTTCGGCCATGCCAGAGCGTTCCAGCACGATGCCCATGAAGGTAAAGAAGGGAATGGCCAGCAATGTCTCGTTCGACATCACCCCCCATTCCCTTTGGGTCATGGTGCCCAACAGCGGCCAGTCCAGATTGAAGGCACCCCCCGCATAGGGGGTCAGCCAGACCCCCAGCACGAAAAACACCAACCCGTTGGCAGCCAGCGAAAACGCCACCGGATAACCCAGCAGCAGGAACACCACCAGGCTGATGAACATGATCGGCGCCATGTTCTGCGCGATAAGCTCCAGCATCAGCGCGCCTCCCGCTCGGCTGCGGCAAGGGCTGCGGCAATCGCGGCACCTTCCAGTTCTGCCGCCTCATGCGCCGAAATGAAAC
>CAMFLG010000505.1 GCA_945957495.1 uncultured Pseudorhodobacter sp.
TGCCGAACCACAACAGCCCGGCGGCCTTCGCCTCGATGTCGACGTTGCGGATGGATTCCGACCCCGAATACCACAGCTTGAGCGCGTTGAAGATCGACAGCGTGCCCAGCGTGACGATGAAGGGCGGCAGTTTCATCTTGGCCACCAGAACCCCGTTGACCGAGCCCATCAGCCCGCCCACGAAGATGCCGACGAAAACGGCGGCGAACACCGGCAGGCCAGAGATCACGGCCAGATTGCCCATGATCAGCGAACTGACCACCAGAATGGCGCCTACCGACAGGTCGATGCCCGCGGTCAGGATCACCAGCGTCTGCGCAAGCGCGACAAAGCCGGTCACGGTGACTTGTTTCAGAACCGTGGACAGCGCCCCAATGCCCAGAAAGCGCGGGGCGATGATCGAAAAGGCCACGACCGAGATCAGCAGCACAAGCGCCGGGATCATCGTGGGATAGCTGCGCAGATAGCCGCGCAGAACATGGACGAAGGTCTTGTCGTCCCTTTCAAAGCTGGCGACCTTGGTATCGGCTTTGGTCAGCGTCGCCTCGAAATCTGAAATGGTTTTGGTAGGTGCGTTTTCTGCGCTCATCGCTTCGGTGTCCCCCGTGATGGCCACTGGGCCGAACAAGGCCCCCTATGAGAAAGGGCGACTGTAAAGCCGCCCTTCTGTTAATCAAGACAGGGATGCTGACAGATCAGCCCCAGCAGAGTTCGGTGCCTTTGGCCGAATCGATCGAGTCGACGCCAGCGGCCGGTTTGTCGGTGACAAGGTTCACGCCGGTGTTGAAGAAGGTCAGACCTTCGGAAGCGGTCGGCTTGGTGCCGTCTTTGGCGTAAAGCGCGATGGCGTCGATGCCGAGGGCAGCCATTTTCAGCGGGTATTGCTGCGAGGTGGCGCCGATAGTGCCAGCTTTGACCGAAGCCACGCCCGGGCAGCCGCCGTCAACCGAAACGATGATCGCCTGGTTTTCCTTGCCAGCATTTTTCAGCGCCTGATAGGCACCTTCGGCCGCCGGCTCGTTGATGGTGTAGACCACGTTGATATCCGGGTCTTTGGCCAGCAGGGTTTCCATCGCGCGCAGACCGCCTTCGGGGTTTGCGTCCGACGATTCATGGCCGATCACGCGCGGATCGGTTTCCGAACCCATCACAGCCAGATCCGGCACTTCGATGCCAAAGCCTTTGAGGAAGCCAGTGTCGCGGGCCACGTCAACCGAGATATTGTCTTTGTTGATGTCCAGCATGGCGATCTTGGCGCCAGCGGTGTCACCCATGGTGGCCGCAGCCCATTTGCCGATCAGAAGGCCAGCTTCAAAGTTGTCGGTGGCAAAGGTCATGTCCTGTGCTTCCGGGTCAGCCAGCGGGGTGTCGAGGGCGATCACCAGAATACCGGCAGCGCGGGCCTCTTTCAGGGCCGGACCGACAGAGTCGTTCGAGGGCGTGATCAGGATGCCCTTGGCGCCAGCGGCGACGCAGTTTTCGATGGCGGTGATCTGCGGTGCAGCGTCGCCGTCTTTTTCACCGGCGAAAGCCTGGAAATCCAGACCGGCGGCCTTTGCGGCCTCTTCGGCGCCTTGCTTCATTTTCACGAAGAAGGGGTTGGTGTTGTTCTTGGTGATCAGGCAAGCCAGATCAGCGGCCGAGGCCGAACCGGCGATCAGGGCGATTGCAGCGGCGCCCAGAAGTGCCTTGGTGTTGAATTTCATCGTCATCCTCCCACGGATTTTTGAATTCGTCTCAGTCAGAGCCCGTTCGCCATGGCATTTGCCCGGCGACGTCGCAGTCATGCCCTGATTCTGCCTGTGTCGTCAAGTTAAATAAATAAGAGTGATTTAATATTGACAGAAGCCCGAGTAACCCGCAGTCTTGCAGCTTAACCCGGGGGCGATTGCCGCCCGGAATCACCTTGAGGTTAAGGCGCGTCACACAATGCTTTTCGGTATTCCTCCCGTCCTGGGGCCAGATCTGTTGCACGCCTTGCGGGCGATGGGCCATGGCGATGAAATTGCCCTTGTCGATGCCAACTATCCGGCCGCCGAACACGCGCGCAGGCTGATCCGCGCCGATGGCATTGATCTGTTGACCATGCTGGGTGCCGTTCTGAAGGTGTTGCCGGTGGAAGAGGCCATGCGCGCGGCGCAAGACAATGACCCAGCCAAACGCGGCCCGATCCATGAACAGATTGACGCGCTTTGCGGCACAGAGCCGCAATGGCTGGCGGTTCGGCCACTATCGGGCGAAGAATTATACCCCCGTATAAAGTCCTGCTTTGCCATCATTGCCACGGGTGAACAGCGGCTTTATGCAAATGTCATCCTGCGCAAGGGTGCCCTGCCGCCCGCATCTTAACCTCTGGACCCTGACACCCGATGCCCCAAGTTGCGGACTCTGTGATCGAAAAGGCGGGTGCAGACGATTTCGGCCTGCGCGGATCGAACCAGTCCGGGATGCGCGATCACAACGAACGGCTGGTGCTGTCCTTGGTGCGCCAACAGGGCGGGCTTGCGAAATCTGACATTGCGCGGATCAGCGGGCTGTCGGCACAGACGGTTTCGGTGATCATGCGCGCGCTGGAACAGGACGGGCTGTTGCTGCGCGGCGAACCGGTGCGCGGGCGGATCGGCCAGCCTTCTGTTC
>CAMFLG010000506.1 GCA_945957495.1 uncultured Pseudorhodobacter sp.
GGCTTTCAGCACGCCCCGGTCGATCTGGTCTTGTTCGATCGATTCGAACAGGGCCCGGAAGTTGCCCTCGCCAAAGCCATCATCGCCCTTGCGCTGAATGAATTCGAAAAAGATCGGGCCGATTACGGTTTTTGAGAATATCTGCAGCAGGATGCGGGTTTCGCCGCCGTCCACCACGCCCTCGCCGTCAATCAGGATGCCATATTTCGCCAGCTTTTCCAGCGGCTCTTCATGGCCCACGACACGGGATTTCGACAGGTCGTAATAGGCCATCGGCGGTTTGGGCATGAACTTGATGCCGCGCGCCGCGATTTCGTCGGTGGCGGCGTAGATGTCATCGGTGCCGACCGCAATGTGCTGGATGCCCTCGCCCTTGTACCGTTTAAGGTATTCCACGATCTGCCCGGTCTCGCCGCGATCCTCGTTGATCGGAATGCGGATGCGCTGGCAGGGCGAGGTCAGCGCCCGCGAATGTAGACCGGAATGCTTGCCCTCGATGTCAAAGAACCGGATCTGCTTGAACCCGAAAATCCGGCCATAGAAATCGAACCAGGTGTCCATATTGCCTTTGTGGACGTTGTGGGTCAGGTGATCGAGGTAGTGAAAGCCAACGCCCGCCGGTTTGCCCGGGGCGAGCCAGTCGAAATCGCCATAGGGGTTCTGGTCGCCATAGGCATCGACGAAATAAATCAGCGACCCACCGATGCCGACAATCGCCGGAACCTCCAGTGCCTTATCGCCTTCAAACGGCTCTGCCCCCATCTTGACCGCATGGGCAAAGGCGTGGGCGGCATCCACCACGCGCCAGCCCATCGACGCGGCGCAGGGGCCATGTTCGGCGACAAAGCGCATCGCGTGGCTGCCGGAATGGTTGTTCAGCACATAGGTGATGTCGCCCTGCTGCCAAAGCTCGATATCCTTGGTCTTGTGGCGCGCGGTCAGGCTATAGCCCATCCGCCCAAACAGCGCGCGCAGCTCTTCGGGCTGCGGATGCGCAAATTCTACAAATTCAAAGCCATCGGTCCCGGCGGGGTTCGCGGCGGAAATCGTGGCGCGGGGCGCGGAATGCGGAAACGGTCCCATGCTGGCTCCTTGGGTTGTTTGCACAAGAATAACGCATATGTGACACATGTTTTGCGCGAACTTACCTTGCATTAGCGGGATGCGCGCGTGATACACGCACATATTCCCCATTTTGCGCGAGAAACCCGCATGCTCGACGCCATTGATTCGCGTTTATTGGCAGAGATTCAGGCCAATGCCATGTTAACCGCGCAAGAGCTGGGCGACCGGTTGAACCTGTCACCCAGTCAGGCCGCCCGCCGCCGCCAGCGGCTGGAGGCCGAAGGCTATGTCACAGGCTATGCGGCGCGGCTGGACCCGGGCAAGATCGGGCTGAGCGTGCAGGCCTTTGTGCAGGTGCAGATGGCCACCCATGCGCCGGACGCCGCGCGCAGCTTTGGCAGCCTGATTTCCACCTGCCCAGAGATCATCTCGGCATGGACCTTGACCGGCGAAGCGGATTACCTTCTGCGCGTCTGGTGTAGTGATCTGGCGGATCTGAACCGGGTCATCCATCAGCTTTTGCTGCCGCACCCGGCGGTGGCACGGGTGCAAAGCCAGATCGTCATGGATCAATTCAAGGCCGACGCGCCTTTGCCGACCTGAGGGGCCGAAATGGAAGATTTCCTGCTGTTAGCCTCTGTCTATCTGGGCGCCGCCGTTCTGGTGGTGCCTTTGGCCGTGCGTTTGGGTCTGGGTTCGGTGCTGGGCTATCTGGCGGCGGGGATTCTGATGGGGCCGGTTCTGGGCCTTGCCGGGGCCGAAACCGCCGATCTGCAGCATTTTGCCGAATTCGGCGTCGTGCTGATGCTGTTCCTGATTGGGCTGGAACTGGACCCAAAGGCGTTGTGGAACATGCGCAACAAGCTGATCGGCATGGGCGGCGCGCAGGTCATGCTGACCACGGCCGCCGTGACGGTCATCATGGTGCAGCTGGGTCAACCGGGGTCGGTTGCGCTGCTGATCGGGATGCTGGCAGCCCTGTCCTCGACCGCGAGCGTGCTGCAAACCCTGACAGAGAAAAAGCTGATGCGCACGCAAGGCGGGCGTTCGGCGTTTTCGGTGCTGTTGATGCAGGATATCGCCGTCATCCCGATGTTGGCGGTGATCCCGCTGCTGGAACTGCCATCGCTGATCGGGCCAAGCCCGAACGCCGCTTTGTTCGGTGTGATCAACCCTGAAACCGAAGTCGCGCATGAGGGCGCGGCAGAGCCGCTGATCTCACTCGTGCAGTCCCTGCCGGGCTGGGGGGCGACGCTGTTGACCCTGGCCATCGTGGCCGGGATCGTTCTGGTCGGCCATTATCTAAGCCGCCCGGTGTTCCGCTTTGTCCACGCGGCCAAGCTGCCCGAAATGTCCACCTTCATTTCGCTTTTGATGGTGCTGGGCATCGCGTTTCTGATGACGCTGGTGGGGCTTTCGCCCGCCTTGGGCACCTTTGTCGCCGGGGTGGTGCTGGCCAACTCGGAATTCCGGCATCAGTTGGAGGCCGATCTTGGCCCGTTCAAGGGCCTGCTGATGGGGCTGTTCTTCATGACCGTCGGCGTCGGCGTCAATTTC
>CAMFLG010000507.1 GCA_945957495.1 uncultured Pseudorhodobacter sp.
GAGATTCCTCTACGTCTCGTGGGCTCGGAGATGTGTATAAGAGACAGGGCCCGGGAAGAGCTTGCCAAAAACAAGGGCGCGATTGTGAACTTTGGTTCCATATCGGCGCGCGTGGCGCAAACCGGGCGCTGGATCTATCCGGTTTCCAAGGCCGCCATCCTGCAACTGACCCGCAATCAGGCGATGGATCTGGCCCCCGATGGCATCCGCGTCAACGCGGTATCGCCCGGCTGGACCTGGTCGAACATCATGGATCAGTTGACCGGCGGCAACCGTACGAAAACCGACAACGTCGCGGCCCCCTTCCACCTGTTGGGGCGTGTCGCCAATCCGGAGGAAGTGGCCTCTGCCGTGCTGTTCCTGTGTTCAGACGAGGCGAGCTTCATCACCGGCACCGATATCTGCGTGGACGGCGGCTATACCGCCATGGGGCCGGAACAGGCGGCTCCGGCCATTCCGAAGCTGATGGAATAAATCAAAACAATCAGGGAGTTAAAAATGAGAAAATTCACCATCATCGGCGGCGGCCAATCCGGCTTGCAGCTTGGCATCGGGCTTTTGAAGGCGGGGCACAAGGTGCGCATCGTGCAAAACCGCACCGGCGAGGAAATCGCCAAGGGCAAGGTTTTGTCCAGCCAGTGCATGTTTTCCAATGCCGTGCAACACGAACGTGATCTGGGCATTGATTTCTGGACCGACACCTGCCCGCCGACCGAAGGCATCAACTTCATCGTGCCGAACCCGGATGGGTCGGGCACGAAGGTGATTGATTGGGCCGGCCGGCTGGACAGCAACGCCTATTCCGTCGATCAGCGCGTGAAAATCCCGCGCTGGATGGAAGAGTTCCAGAAACTTGGCGGCCAGATGGTGATCGCCGATGCCGGAATTGCCGAGATTGACGGCTATGCACGGCAGGATGATCTGGTCATCGTCGCCTCGGGCAAGGGCGAAGTGGGGCAGATGTTCACCCGCGATGCCGCCAAATCCGCCTATGACAAGCCGATGCGTGCGCTGGCGCTGACCTATGTGACTGGCATGACGCCGCGGGAGCCGCATTCGGCGGTGGAGTTCAACCTGATCCCGGGTGTCGGCGAATACTTCGTCTTTCCGGCGCTGACCACGACCGGCCCCTGCGAAATCATGGTGTTCGAAGGCATTCCCGGTGGCCCGATGGATTGCTGGGCCGATGTGAAAACCCCGGCGCAGCATCTGGAGAAATCGCTGTGGATCCTCAAGACCTTCCTGCCCTGGGAATATGAACGGTCGAAGAACTGCCAGCTGACCGATGATAACGGCATCCTCGCGGGCCGCTTTGCGCCGACGATCCGCCATCCGGTCGCCACGCTGCCCTCGGGGCGCAAGGTGCTGGGGCTGGGGGATGCGGTTTGCCTGAACGATCCGATCACCGGGCAGGGTTCGAACAACGCGGCGAAGGCGGCGGCGGTCTATCTGAAACGGATCCTGGATCACGGCGACCGCCCGTTTGACGAGGCGTGGATGCAGGGCACGTTCAACCAGTTCTGGGATTACGCGCAGTGGGTGGTGACTTGGACCAACATGCTGCTGTTGCCGCCGCCGCCGTTCATTCTGGAAATCATGGGCACCGCCTGTGCGGTTCCGAAGCTGGCGCATCGGATGGCGAACGGGTTCGATGATCCGCGCGACTTCTTCCCGTGGTTTGCCGACCCGGATGCAGCCGCGACCTATCTGGCAGAGCTGCGCGCGGCGTGACCGCAGCCCGTTGCCCCGGCTTTTCGATGGAAAGCCGGGGCGTGCTGGACTATTGACAAAGAAACGACGCCGGAGATGACGATGCCCGACCCCAGCCCACAAGATTTCAAGACCGCGATGCGTGACTTTGTCGGCGCCTGCAGCCTGATCACGACCGGAGCGGGGGCTGATGCTTCGGGTCTGGTGGTAACGTCCGGTATCTCGCTGACGGCCGATCCGCCGATGATTCTGGCCTGCGTGAACCGCAGCTCTTCGAACTGGCCGCTGCTGCGCGATTTCGGGTATTTCGGCTGGTCGGTGCTGGGGGCCGCGCATCAGGGCGTGGCAGAGCGGTTCTCTGGCTTTGGCGGCATCTGGGGTGCTGCGAAATATGAGGGCGCGGATTGGGTGGACGAGGAGAACGGGGCCCGCACGCTGGCGGGTGCCCCGCTGGCCTTTGCCTGCGCGGTGGATGAGATGATCGACCGGGGCACGCATTCGATCGTGATCGGCAAGGTCATGGCGATCAGGACCACCCCTGGTGCTGGCGCGTTGATTTACTGGAATGGGGCCTACCGCAGCCTGGTCGTCTGAGGCGGATTTCAGCGAAAAGCCCTGTGTCGCACGCGTGCGACACAGGGCTTTTTATTATTTTGCAAGGCGTTACAGGATGACCTTAAAGGTTTGTTAAGGGCTTTGCAGTGGGGGATGGGCAATCTGCCCATCCCAGACCTGGGCACTTAGATGAAGCTGCGCACCGTCGCCAGCGCCCCATCCAGCGCCTTGCCCGCCTCGTCCTGCAAGGCCGCCTCGCGCAGGCGGCGCGCCCAGTCGGCGGCATCCGGGCGGTCGGATACCAGCGCAATGCCTTCGATCACGCGGTCAAACTTGGAAAGCCCGCGCGCATGGG
>CAMFLG010000508.1 GCA_945957495.1 uncultured Pseudorhodobacter sp.
AGATGTGTATAAGAGACAGATGCAGGACGATATGTCCGAAGAAAAGCTGTTGCGCGCGCTGATGGAAGCCCAGGGCGAGCTTTAAGGCGGAAATATCCGGCCAGATGGGGCGGCGATGATCGAAGTAGAAGACCTCGTCGCCCTTGTCCGCAACTACAATCCGCGGTGCAATGCCGACCTGATCTGTCGGGCCTATGCCTATGGCAAGGAAATGCATGACGGGCAGTTCCGCAAATCCGGCGAGCCCTATTTCACCCATCCGGTGGCCGTGGCTGCGATCCTGACCGAACAGCAGCTGGATGATGCCACCATCGTCACCGCTCTGTTGCACGACACCATCGAAGATACCAAATCCACCTATGCCGAGGTTGCCAAACTCTTCGGCGAAGAGGTGGCTGAACTGGTTGATGGCGTCACCAAACTGACCAATCTGCAACTGTCGTCAACCGAATCGCAGCAGGCGGAAAACTTCCGCAAGCTGTTGATGGCCATGTCGAAAGACCTGCGCGTCATTCTGGTGAAACTCGCAGACCGCCTGCACAACATGCGCACGATCAAGTCGATGCGCCCGGAAAAGCAGGCGCAGAAGGCCCGCGAAACCATGGAAATCTTTGCCCCGCTGGCAGGCCGTATGGGTATGCAGTGGATGCGCGAAGAACTCGAGGATCTGTCCTTCCGCGTGCTGAACCCCGAGGCGCGCAATTCCATCATCCGCCGCTTTCTGACCCTGCAGCGCGAGGCGGGCGATGTGGTCCACAAGATCACCGCCGATATCCATGCCGAACTGGAAAAGGTGCAGATCGAGGCCGATGTCTATGGCCGCGCCAAGAAACCCTATTCGATCTGGCGCAAGATGCAGGAAAAGGATCTGGCGTTCTCCAGCCTGTCCGACATCTACGGCTTTCGCGTCATCTGCGCCTCGGTCGCCGATTGCTACCGCATCCTTGGCGTGATCCACCAGCGCTGGCGCGCGGTGCCGGGCCGGTTCAAGGACTATATCAGCCAGCCTAAATCCAACGGCTACCGCTCGATCCACACCACGGTGTCGGGCCGCGACGGCAAGCGGGTCGAGGTGCAGATCCGCACACGCGAGATGCACGAGGTCGCCGAGGCCGGCGTTGCCGCGCATTGGTCCTACCGCGAAGGCGTGCGCGGCAAGAACCCCTTCGCGGTGGATCCCGCCAAGTGGATTTCCTCGATGACCGAACGGTTGGATGAGGGCGACCACAGCGAGTTTCTCGAAAACGTCAAACTCGAGATGTATTCCGATCAGGTGTTCTGCTTCACACCGAAAGGGGATGTCGTGCAATTGCCGCGCGGGGCCACACCGCTGGACTACGCCTATTCGATCCATACAAGGATCGGCAATTCCTGCGTGTCCGCCAAGGTGGATGGCATCCGCGTGCCGCTGTGGACCCGGCTGAAGAACGGCCAGTCGGTGGAAATCATCACCGCAGAGGGGCAGCGCCCGCAGGCCAGCTGGATCGACATTGTCACCACGGGCCGCGCCAAGGCCGCCATCCGCCGCAGCCTGCGCGAAGAAGATCGCGGTCGCTTCGTGCGGCTGGGTCAGGAACTGGCTCGCGCCGCGTTCGAACATGTGGGCAAAAAGGCCACCGACAAGGCGCTGCGCACGGCGGCCAAAATGCTGGGCTTGCCGGATGAAACCGAACTTCTGGCGGCGCTTGGCTCTGCCGAACTGACCGCGCGCAAGGTTGTGGAAACCCTGTACCCCGAACTGCCGATGTCGGCGGCGGACGAGATTGAAAGTACCCGCGCCGTCCTTGGTCTGACCGATGATCAAACCTTCCGCCGCGCGCCCTGCTGTCAGCCCTTGCCGGGCGAACGCATCGTCGGCATCACCTATCGCGGTCAGGGCGTGATCATTCACGCCATCGACTGCCCGGCGCTGGAAGAATTCGAAGAACAGCCCAACCGCTGGGTCGACCTGCACTGGCACTCTGGCCGCCATGCCGCAGTGAACACCGTCAGCCTTGATGTGGCGATTTCCAACGATGCAGGCGTTCTTGGCCGCATCTGCACCTTGATTGGCGAGCAGAAAGCCAACATATCAGACTTGCGGTTTACCGAGCGTAGGCCGGATTTTTACAGACTTATCATTGACGTGGACTTGCGCGATGTTGAACACTTGCACATGGTCATGACTGCGTTAGAGGCTGAAACCGACGTGGCGCAGGTGTCGCGGCATCGCGATATGAAACGCAAACCCTGACGCGGTCAGGGGCAGGAAGGAACAGGCCAAAGTGGTCTTCAAACGGCGAACCCCGCGAACTTGGTCGAATTGGGCCAAGCAGATGGTTTACCCGGACGGGGGATTTCGTCGGGCCACGCAATATGTGGTTCACCGTATGCGCCGCCTTCCCGATCGCCCCCACCGCATCGCGCGCGGGGTGTTTGCGGGCAGTTTCATCGGCTTTCTGCCCCTGCCGGGGTTGCAGTTTCTGGGCGCTGCGGGCCTGAACTGGCTGATGCGCGGCAATCTTCTGGCGGCGCTGCTGGCAACGTTCAACTCCAACCCGATCACCACGCCGTTCTTTGCGGTCGGGGCGATTACGCTGGGCCATTGGATTCTGGGCGTGCAGACCCCGCTG
>CAMFLG010000509.1 GCA_945957495.1 uncultured Pseudorhodobacter sp.
CAGGTGGCATGTTGTGCGAGATCAGCACGATCGGAATGCCGCGGTTGCGCACATCCTTGATCAGTTCCAGCACGCGGCGGCTTTCCTTGACGCCGAGCGCTGCCGTCGGCTCGTCGAGGATCACCACCTTCGAACCGAATGCGGCCGCGCGCGCCACGGCCACGCCCTGACGCTGGCCGCCCGAAAGCGTTTCCACCGCCTGGTCGATGTTCTGGATGGTCATCAGGCCAAGCTCGCTCAGCTTGTCGCGGGCAAAGGCCTTCATCTTGGCGCGGTCCGTCATACGGAACAGGCTGCCCATGATGCCCGGCTTGCGGATTTCGCGGCCGAGGAACATGTTGTCGGCAATCGACAGCGCCGGAGACATGGCAAGCGTCTGGTACACGGTCTCGATACCGGCACGACGGGCATCATCCGGGCTGCGGAAATGGACGCTTTCGCCTTCCATCTCGATTGTCCCGTGATCCGGGGTCACGGCGCCCGAAAGCGCCTTGATCAGGGTGGATTTGCCGGCACCATTGTCGCCGATGACGGCCAGGATTTCGCCCGGATAGAGGTCGAAATCGGCACCGTTCATGGCCACCACCGTGCCATAGCGCTTCATCAGGCCACGGGCCTTGAAGACGGGCTGGAGTTCGGTCATTTGAAGGCCCTCCGCAGATATTGGTCTAGAGCAACGGCGATGATGACAAGGCAGCCCGTGGCAAAGGTCTGCCAGTAGCTGTCCACACCGGCGAGCGACAGGCCGGTCACGAAGACGCCCACGATGACGGCGCCAAGCACGGAGCCGATGATCGATCCGCGGCCGCCGAACAGCGAGGTACCACCGATCACCACGGCGGTGATGCTGTCGAGATTGACGGTTTCAAAACCGATGGGCGAGATGGTGCCCACGCGGCCAACGGCCACCCAGGCGGCAAAGCCGCAGATGAGACCCGCCATGCCATAGACCGAGATGATGGTACGGTCGACGGAGATACCGGAGAGCATCGCCGCATCCGGATCATCACCAAGTGCATGCACATGGCGACCCCAGGCGGTGCGGTTCAGCATGTACCAGCAGATGATGGCGGTTATCACCAGCATGATCATGCCATAGGTCACGGTTGCCGAGCCGATCTTGAACTTGTCGCCGAAGAACAGAAGCTCGCTCGCCTTGGCCTCGATATCGACGTTGCGGACCGATTCCGAATGGGAATAGGCAAGCTTCAGCGCGCGAAAGATGGAAAGCGTTCCCAGCGTCACGATGAAGGGGGGCAGTTTCATTTTCGAAACCAGCACGCCGTTGAACAGGCCCATGCCCGTGCCGACTGCGATGCCGATGACGATCGCGATAGGAGCCGGAATGCCGCTGTTGACGGCAAGATTGCCCATGATCAGCGACGACATCACCAGGATTTCCCCGACCGAAAGGTCGATACCCGCCGTCAGGATGATCATGGTCTGCGCCAGTGCCACGAAGCCGGTGACGGTGACCTGCTGCAGAACGGTGGTGAGCGCGCCCATGCCAAGGAAGCGGGGGGCGACGATGCCGAAGGCAATCACCGAAAGCAGAAGCACCATGGCCGGGATCATGGTCGGGTTGTCGCGCAGATAGCCACTGATGATGGCGAAAGGCGTCTTGTCGTCTTTTTCGAACTGGGCAACGGCCTTGTCGGCCTTGTCGAGCTGCGCCTCGAAGTCCGAGATCGTCTTGGTTGGTGAATCCGGAACGGTCATCGTTTGGAAAGCCCCCTAGCAGAACCCGGCGGAGAATTCCGCCTAAGAAGAAGGGCGAGAATAACCCCGCCCTTCGATGAATCAAGCCTGGTTTTGCGGGCTATCAGCCCCAGCAGAGCTCGGTGCCCTTGGTGGAGTCGATGGACTTTACGCCTTCAACCGGCTTGTCGGTCACGAGGTTCACGCCGGTGTTGAAGAAGGTCAGGCCTTCGGAAGCCTGCGGCTTGGTGCCGTCCTTGGCGAAAGCAGCGATTGCTTCGATGCCCTTGGAAGCCATCAGCAGCGGATACTGCTGCGAGGTTGCGCCGATGACGCCTGCCTTTACGTTGGCAACACCCGGGCAGCCGCCGTCAACGGAGACGATCAGAGCGGTCTTGCCAGCAGCCTTGAGGGCCTGGAAGGCGCCTTCAGCAGCCGGTTCGTTGATGGTGTAGACCACGTTGATGTCCGGGTCCTTGGCGAGCAGGGTTTCCATGGCCTTCTGGCCACCTTCGGGGTTGGCTTCGGAGGATTCATGGCCGATCACGCGCGGATCCTTTTCGGAACCCATCACGGTCAGATCCGGAACTTCGATGCCGAAGCCCTTGAGGAAGCCGGTGTCGCGGGCAACGTCAACCGAGATGTTGTCCTTGTTGATGTCGAGCATGGCGATCTTGGCGGTCTTTGCGCCTTCACCGAGCGTTGCGGCAGCCCACTGGCCGATCAGCGTGCCGGCTTCGAAGTTGTCGGTTGCGAAGGTCATGTCCTGCGCATCCTTGTCTGCGAGCGGGGTGTCGAGCGCGATCACCAGGATGCCCGCTTCACGGGCAGCCTTCAGCGCCGGGCCGACCGAGTCGTTCGAGGGGGTGATCAGGATACCCTTGGCACCGGCAGCAACGCAGTTTTCGA
>CAMFLG010000510.1 GCA_945957495.1 uncultured Pseudorhodobacter sp.
GGTGAAAGAAATCATCTCGACATCCGGATGCGACGACAACCGCGCGCCAACCCCCATGCCATCGCCGTTCACCAGGTTGAACACACCCGCAGGCAGGCCCGCATCATGACAGAATTCGGCGAAAATCATCGCGTCCAGCGGGCTTTCCTCGGACGGTTTCAGCACACAGGTGCAGCCCGCCAGAATTGCCGGAATTGCCTTTAGCGCGATCTGGTTCATCGGCCAGTTCCACGGCGTGATCAGGCCAACCACACCAATCGGCTCCAACGCGATACGGTCGTTCGGGGCATGCGGACCCAAGGGGCGAATCCATTCCATCTGATCGAAGGCGGTCAGAAAGTTGTTGGCATGCCAGGGCAGGCATTCGGCCTGATCGTCGCGTGCCATGTCAATCGGCGCGCCCATTTCCATCGAAATCGCCGCGGCCAGTTCTTGTTGACGGCGGGTGTATTGCTGCAAAATCCGCACCACAACCGCGCGGCGTTCGGCATGTGGGGTGGCGGCCCACGCCGGGAATGCGGCTTTCGCGGCGGCAACGGCCGCATCGGTGTCGGCGTCAGAGCCCAGCGAAATGATCGCACAGGCTTCTTCGGTGGACGGATCAATCACTTCGCAATCGCGCGGGGTGATCGGGGCGACCCAGCGCCCGTTGATATAGAACTCACGTTTGATCAGCATGGCAGCCTCCTCGGATTCGCCGATAACCTGTCACTGACCCCGCGGCGGCGCAAGGGGGGCCACATAAATTTGATCAAATTATAAATCCAGCGAATTTCCACATCGCCTTGCGCGCCCCCTGTGGAACAAACTCTGCGCACCGCACCACCGCCGCAGAGCGTTGTTCTAATTTCCGTCCGCGACAGCAAGGCTGATGAAATTCCGCCGCAACTGCCTTATATCAAACCCATACCGACCCTGAAGGAGAGTCCTATGAGCATTCGCATCAACGACGTGGCACCTGATTTCACCGCCGACTCCACGGCGGGCACGATCCATTTCCATGATTGGCTGGACGGCCATTACGCCATCATCTTCAGCCATCCGCGCGACTTTACCCCGGTTTGCACCACCGAATTCGGCGCTGTGGCGCAACTGGCGGCGGAATGGGCCAAGCGTAAGACCAAGGTGATCGGCGTTTCCGTCGATTCGGTGGAAGATCACGGCAAATGGAAGCGCGATATCGAGGCGTTTGCCGGGGCCGCGGCAGATTTCCCGATCATCGACGACACCTCGCTGACCGTGGCCAAGGCCTATGACATGCTGCCGGCCGAATACTATCTTCCGGCAGAGGGCCGCACCCCGGCCAACACCGCCACGGTGCGCACGGTCTATATCGTCGGGCCGGACAAGAAGGTGCGGCTGTCGATGACCTATCCGATGTCGGTGGGCCGCAACTTTGCCGAGATTCTGCGCGCTCTCGACGCGGTTCAGGCCACCGATGGCGTGCCCTTTGCCACCCCGGCAAACTGGGTTCCGGGCCAGGATGTGATCGTGGCGCTGTCGGTTTCGACCGAGGATGCCAAGGCAAAATACGGCGATCTCGACATCAAGCTGCCCTACCTGCGCTTTGCCAAGCGCCCGGTCTGAACCTCCAAACACAACGCAATAAAAAAGCCCGCGTAAAGCGGGCTTTTTCACATCCACCCAAGGGCAGAATTATTCGGCGTCGGCAGCCTCGACACGGGCCTTGTCAGCCGCGCCTTTGGCGTTCGGGTCGCGGTCGACGAATTCGATGATCGCCATCGGGGCCATGTCGCCATAGCGGAAGCCAGCCTTCAGAACGCGCACATAGCCGCCCTGACGGTCTTTGTAGCGCGGGCCCAGGATTGCGAACAGACGTTCAACATACTGGTCCTGCTTCAGTTGGGCCGCAGCCTGACGACGGGCGTGCAGGTCGCCGCGCTTTGCCAGCGTGATCAGCTTTTCAATGATCGGACGCAGTTCCTTGGCTTTCGGCAAGGTGGTCTTGATCTGTTCGTGTTCAATCAGCGAACCGGCCATGTTGGCGAACAGCGCCTTGCGGTGTTCATGGGTGCGGTTCAGCTTGCGGTAGCCATTCGAGTGACGCATGGAAATCTCCTATCAGCGTGTTTTGCTTTGTCCGGCAGGGCCTACGATTGGTCCCGCTCACCTTGGGGCTTTCGCCCTGATCGAAAGCCTTCGGCTTTCGATCCAGTTCCCCGCACGGGCGGGCATTTCGTTGGGTGGGGTTGAACCCCACCCTACAGTGTCAAAATTGGTCTTCGAAACGCTTCGCCAGATCTTCGATGTTTTCCGGCGGCCAGTCTTCGACTTCCATACCCAGATGCAGGCCCATGCCCGACAGCACTTCCTTGATTTCGTTCAAGGACTTGCGGCCAAAGTTCGGCGTGCGCAGCATCTCGGCTTCGGTTTTCTGGATCAAATCGCCGATGTAGACGATGTTGTCGTTCTTCAGGCAGTTGGCCGAACGCACCGACAGTTCCAGCTCGTCGACTTTCTTCAGCAGCAGCGGGTTGAATTCCAACCCGGCATCTTCGATGCCTTTGCCTGCCGCTTCCGGCTCGTCGAAGTTCACGAACACGGCCAGTTGGTCTTGCAGAATGCGCGCGGCATAGGCCACGG
>CAMFLG010000511.1 GCA_945957495.1 uncultured Pseudorhodobacter sp.
CGCAGGGCATGGCCAAGCCGCAGGTCAAGGCCAAGGTGGAAGAGGTGGCAAAGATCCTGGGGATCGAGGCGCTGCTGGATCGCCCCGTTGGCGGGCTGTCGGGCGGCGATCGGCAGCGGGTGGCTCTGGGCCGCGCGATTGTGCGCGATCCGGCCTGTTTCCTTATGGACGAGCCCCTGGGCGCGCTGGACGCCGAGTTCCGCGAACATATGGCCGAGGAATTGCGCGCCCTGCATGACCGGATGGGTGCCACGACGATCTATGTCACACATGACCAGTTGGAGGCGATGCAGATGGGCGACAAGATCGTGGTGATGAACCACGGCGTTGTCGAACAATTTGGCCGCCCGCAGGATATTTATGACTGGCCCGCAACGCGGTTCGTGGCGAATTTCATCGGGTCGCCGCCGATGAATTTCCTGCCGTTTCATGGGATGCTGGGCATGGGCGGCACAGAGGTGACGCTGGCCGGTGCGACGCAGGCGGTGCCTGCGATGCGCGAAGGTGCCTCTGGCGATCTGGTGTTCGGGGTGCGGCCAGAGCATGTGCATCTGTCCGACAGCGCCGCGTTCAAGGGGCGGGCGATTGCGGTGGAATATCTGGGAACGACGCAGATCGTTACCTTTGACACCGCCTGCGGGACGTTGAAGGCGCGGCTATCTTCGGCGCAGCGGGTGGTCGAGGGCACACAGACCGGGCTGCGTTTTGACCCCCGGTCGGTGACGATCTTTGATGCGCAAAGCGGGCATGCCCTGCTGTCTGAGGCGAATGAAAGGGTGTTGCGCCATGGCTGAGGTTTCGTTGCAGGCTGTGACCAAACGCTTTGGCGCGCAGACCGCGCTGGAAGATCTAAGCATGACCGTGCCGGACGGGTCGTTCGTGGTGTTGCTGGGGCCAACAGGTGCAGGCAAGACGACGGTGCTGCGCATGGTGTCAGGGCTGGACAAGCCCGATCAAGGCGAGATTTTCATTGGCGGTCGGTCGATGACCGGACTGACGCCTGCACAGCGCGATGTGGCGATGGTGTTTCAGCAATACTCACTTTACCCGCATCTGACGGTGCGGGAAAACATGGAATTCCCGCTGAAATCGCCCTTGCTGCGCACACCGAAGGCCGAGATTGCCCGCAAGGTGGCGGAAGTGGCGGAAATCCTGCAAATTTCGCACAAGCTGGACAACAAGGCGACGGCGCTGTCGGGCGGCGAGATGCAGCGCGTGTCGATTGGCCGGGCGCTGGTGCGCGACCCGTCGGTTTATCTGATGGATGAGCCGCTAAGCTCGCTGGATGCCAAGTTGCGCAGCGATCTGCGGATCGAGTTGAAGAACATTCAGGCCAATTCGGGCGCGACGCTGATCTATGTGACGCATGATCAGATCGAGGCGATGACGATGGCCACGCATGTGGGTGTGCTGGATCATGGCCGCTTGGTGCAGTTTGGCAGCCCGCGCGAGATTTACGAAAACCCGGTCAGCATCTATGCGGCGGGGCGGTTGGGGCAGCCGCGCATCAACATCCTGCCCGCCGCGCTGTTTGGTGCGGCACCTGCGGGGGCGGTGTCGATCGGCCTGCGGCCCGAACAGATCCGGCAGGGCGAGGGGCAGGACAGTCTGGTCAAGCGGGTGGAACATCTGGGCGATCAGACCCGGCTGCATCTTAGCTTCAAGGACCATGATCTTGTCACCGTGACCGAGGCGCACAGCCGCCTTCAGGCCGGGGAAATCGTGAAAATCCGGCCCGAAAAGCCGTTCTATTTCGACGCCAGTGGCGCGCGTATTGCCTGAGGGAGGACAACCATGACGCAATTCATGAACAAGAAGGAAGACATCGTCACCGAGGCGATTGATGGCGTCATCATGGCTTCGGGTGGCAAGTTGGCGCGGCTGAACGGCTATCCGCACATCCGGGTGGTGGTGCGCAAAGATTGGGACAAATCGCGCGTTGCGATCATATCGGGCGGGGGATCGGGGCATGAACCGGCGCATGCGGGGTTTGTCGGCAAGGGCATGCTGACGGCGGCGATTTGCGGCGATGTGTTCGCATCGCCCTCCGTGGATGCGGTGCTGGCGGGGATATTGGCGGTCACGGGTCCTGCGGGCTGTCTGCTGGTGGTCAAGAACTACACTGGCGACCGGCTGAATTTTGGCCTTGCGGCAGAGCGCGCGCGGGCCTTCGGGTTGAAGGTGAACATGGCCATCGTCAATGATGACATCGCCTTGCCCGATCTGCCGCAGGCGCGGGGCGTGGCGGGGACGCTGTTTGTGCACAAGATCGCAGGGCATCTGGCCGAATCCGGCGCCGATCTGGAAAAGGTGACGGCGGCGGCAGAGCGGGTGATCCGTGCCACCCGCAGCATCGGCATGTCGCTGGACACCTGCACCGTGCCGGGATCGCCCAAGGAGGACCGCATCGCGCCGGGCATGGCCGAACTGGGTTTGGGGATTCATGGCGAGGCGGGGGCCGAGCAGGTGATTTTCGACAACGCCGCGCAGGCGATGGCGGCGGTGGCGGCCAAACTGGCCCCAGCGATGGGCAAGGGCGCGCATGTCGCCTTGCTGAACAATCTGGGCGGCGCGTCGGTTCTGGAAATGGCGGTGCTGTCT
>CAMFLG010000512.1 GCA_945957495.1 uncultured Pseudorhodobacter sp.
GGGTAAACTCTCTGCATTGGAAAGGAAACTGGCGGCGAGCGTTCTGGCCGATGTGAACTTTGCCACCAACGCCTCGATCACCGAAATCGCGGATCGCGCCGGGGTTTCGGCGCCAACGGTGACACGGTTTTGCCGCCGTCTGGGCTGCGCCTCGTTTTCGGATTTCAAAGTGCAACTGGCCAAAAGCGCCTATGTGGGCTTGCGCTATCTTAAGCCCGAATCGGTCACTTCGACTGCAGTGGAGGTTGCCGAGGACATCGTCACCAAGGCGCAGAACGCCTTGTTCGCGATGCACCGTTCGCTTGATCTTGTCGCCGTTGAAGAGGCTGCTCGGCTTCTGGAAGGTGCGGACATGATCTATGCCTTCGGGTCGGGTGGCAATTCCAGCATGATTGTCAATGAACTGCAAAACCGGCTGTTCCGCTTTGGTCTGCGGATTTCTGCGGTCAATGATCACGGCATGAGCCTGATGCTTGCCGCCGCCGCAGAGCCGGGAACCGTGGTGTTCGGTTCGTCGTTTACCGGGCGCAACATGGAACTGGTCCGCAGCTTTGGTCTGCTGCGGGATCGCGGGATTCCGACGATTGCACTGACACAAAGCGGCTCGCCGGTTGCCGAAGCGGCAGATCTTGTGATCCCGATCAACCTTCCCGAAGGGCAGAATATCTTTCGCGCTTCCTCAACCCGCTTTGCGTTTCTGGCGGTGGTGGACATCATCGCCAACCTTGTCGCCTACCGTGACAAGCCCCGCTCGGCGCGCATTTTGCGCGGCATCAAAGAGCAACTCATCAAGCATCGGGACGGCGACGATCGCCAACTTCTGGGCGACTAAAACCCGAAGGGGCGCAGGCGGCCGCCCCTCGCTGTGGTTCTTGACATGCCGCAAAGGGATTGAGCCATGAAACGGCTGGCTGTTGTGACGGGTGGAGCGGGTGACATCGGGCGCGCGATTGCGCTGCGGCTCAAACAGAATCACGACACAGTGGTGCTTGTCGATCTGGATATTGCGGCGGCAGAGCGGGCGGTTGCGCTGCTGGGTGCGGGGTTTGTCGCGCTCAACGCCGATGTGACCGACCCCGAAAGCTGCGCGCGTCTGGCCGCCGAAATCGGCACCTTGGGCCAGGTGGCGACGCTTGTGAACAACGCAGGCGCGGCGCGGGGTGCATCGTTGCAGGCGACGACGCCCGCCGACTGGCAGGCAGACCGCGCGCTCAATCTCGACTCGGCTTTCCTGACCTTCAACGCCCTGGCCGACCAGTTGAAGGCGAACAAGGCCGCGGTGATCAATATTGTCTCGGTCAACGGGTTTGGCGTCTTTGGTCATCCCGCCTATTCGGCGGCGAAGGCCGGAATGATCCACCTTACCCGCGCCATCGCGGTGGAATATGGACGCTACGGCATCCGCGCCAATGCAGTCGCTCCCGGCACGGTGCGGACACAGGCTTGGGAAGCCCGCGCAGCCGCCAATCCCGATGTGTTCAAGGAGGCCGCCGCGCATTACCCGCTTGGCCGCATCGTGCGCCCCGAGGATGTCGCCGAAGCGGTGGGATTTCTGGCCTCGCCCTTGGCCGCGGCCATTACAGGCGTGTGCCTTCCGGTCGATTGCGGATTGACCGCAGGCACCCCCGCCCTTGCCCGCACCTTTTCGCAATCTGACGACTATTGAGGCCTCAACTATGCTGTTCTTGGAAAACTCCTGGTCCCCTGAACCCGCGCCCGCTGGCACCTGGGCCCTGAAACTCACCAATCTTGGCGATGCGCCGCTCGTTGATTTCACCCTTTCAGTGACCACGATCGCCCGCATTATGCCAGAGCATCATGTCTATGGCGCGAAGTTCCTGCGTCGTACCGCCAATTACCACGAATTTGCCCCGCTTGACGGCGAAAGCCTTGCCGTCGGCGCGACCTGGAGTTTCGAGGCCGAAGGGCTTTTCCGTTCGCCGTTCCATCGCAATGATGCCGCCAAGACCGCATGGGTCAAGGCAGGGGGCAAGGTTTTGCCGGTGCAGGTCGGCGACCTTGTTCAGGCAGCCGCGGCACCCGTCCTTCCACCGCCGCGCTTGCCGGAAGGGCGCCTTACCCTTCCGTTCGCGCTGTTGCCGTGGCCAAACGCGATCGAGGCCACAGCGGGGCCAGCACCGGTGATCATCCACGCGGAAAGCGGCACCAGCCTTGCGGATTTGCGGCTCATGCTGTCGATTGATGCGCTGCACGCCCGGCTTTTTCCGGCCGCGCGGCGCCTGTTCCAACTTAGCCCCGCTGCGGGAAGCCGCGCGCTTCGCTTTGTCGAGGATTCGAACCTGCCTGCAGAGGGCTACACCCTTGATTTTGACCAGACGATCACCCTGTCGGCAAGCACCGAAGCTGGCCGTCGTTTTGGCCTGCTGTCACTGGCGCAAATGCTGCACGGGGCCTTTTCAGAGCCGCATTTCCTGTTTCCGGCCCTGGGCAAGATCACCGACGCGCCGCGCTATGGATGGCGCGGCTGCCACCTTGACGTGTCGCGGCATTTCTGGAGCTTTGCCGAAGTTTGCCGCGTGGTCGATATCCTTGCCTGGCAAAAGCTGAACCTGTTTCACTGGCACTTGAC
>CAMFLG010000513.1 GCA_945957495.1 uncultured Pseudorhodobacter sp.
AGGTCTTCGCCGCAGGGCGCATCCGGAGAGATCGGCTTTAAAAGCTCTTCGACGCGCATCAGCGATCAGCGGCGGGAACGGTCGTCGCTGCGGATGCGGACGGGCTGCGGTTTCGGCAGCGCCAAGGCCAGAATGGTGGCCAAACCCAAGGCGAGAACAGCAGCGGTCATAATAACGTCCTTTGCAACCTTTTGAGGATGCTAACGCTGCAACCGCACAGGGTCAACCGCTGTCAGCCGCCGGTTTTCTTCACGGCCTCGTCATAGGCCTCGGCGAAATAGGTCAGGAACACGTCCAGCATACCGTTTTCGTAGGGATGCGTCTTGGCGTCCCAGCGTTCGACAAACAATTCCCAGGCGCGGGCCTTTTTCGATGACATCAGCCCGCCGGTCGAGCGTTCTTCAATCGATTCGGGCGACAGATCTTCCAAAAGCTGCGCGAGCGCGGGCTGCATGGCGGCATAAACCGCCGTCTGGTGGCGCTTGATGTCGTCAAAGCCCTGCTTGAATGCCGCCGTCGCGGGCAGGTAGCTTTCGCTGCGCTGCGCGAACATGGTCAGCATCGCCTCTACCGCGTTGGGTTTGAACTTCAGCGGGCTGTTGTTGACGCCGCCGATCATGGTGCGGCTGGCGCTTTTGACGAATTGCTTGGCGGCGGCGCGGGCACCCAACAGCGCCATCAGCTCTTCGGTGGCGATGCGCAGGGATTTGCCGATTTCTTCGCCCAACCGGCTGACATCGACATTCGCCAGCGATCCGGGCGGCAGGCCCGCGCCTTTGCAGATCGCATCCAGGAAGGGCAGCGCATCGGCGGGGGCCGCCTGTGGCGGGGCCGTCACCGGGCGCGGCGCGAAGGGTTCCGAGATTGGCGCCGGGGGGGCGGTGATCTGTTGCGGCGGCGGGGCGGGCGGCGCCGTCGGCATCATCGGGCGGGCGGCACCGGGAAAGCTGTCGGCCAAGGGGCCGGGCGCCACCGGCGGCGCGGTCACAGGTTGTGGGGCCAGCGACACCGGTTCGGGTTGGCGCGGCGGCGGTGCCATCGGCATCGGCATCGGGGCCGGGGTTGGTGCCAGGCTCCACGGATCGGCGGCGGCGGCAGGGGCCGGGGCGGCATAGGGGTCTGGCGCGGCAAAAGACGGTTGCGCGAAGGCGGGCTGAGCGAAGGACGGTTGCGCAAACGCAGGCGGGGCAGCGGCAGGCGGGGCGGCACTGGGGGCAACGCTGGCCGCCGGAGCCTCGATCAGCACGCGGATGATGTATTGGCCGACCTGCAGGCGGTCATTGTGCGACAGGTGCAGCGGCGAGGAAACCCGCATCGACGCGCCATATTGAAAGGTGCCATTGGTCGAAATGTCGTTCAGCAGAAACTGCCGGTCACGGTAGACCACCTCGAAATGCCGGCTGGAAATGTGCCGCGTCGGATCGGGAAGCGTCCAGTCCATCGCCGGATCGCGACCCACCTCGAACCCGCGCGCGTTGGCTGTGTATTCCAGCGGGCCGCCGTCAGGCAGGTAATCCAGATTCTCGATACGAAGCGTCAGTTTCATGTCGTGTCAGATCCAAGGCCGCCGGTCAGGTGAAGGCACAGTCTAGCCCATGGCAACCGCAGGCGCGAGTCTTGCCAAGAGGCAAAGCAACTGTCACGCGCTTTTTGCCAATACTTCGGCCATGTTGACATAGTGATCCAGCATCCGGCGGCGCTTGTCCTGCGGCACGCGCGCAAGGGCGGTCAGAATCGCTGCGTTCAGCGCGCGGCCAAAGATGTACAAAGGCGGCGGCACCTTGGGCAGGTCTTCCGGCGCCATCGACCCTTCGACCCATCCTGTGGCCATGGCCAGCCATGCCCCCGGCCCGCGAGGGCTGGCAGCGGCAGCGGCGTTCAGGCAGGCGTAGCGGTGCGCCTCGTCCGGTTCGGCCACCCAGGCGGCACAAAGCGCCAGCATGTCCTGATCCTGCGGCGTCATCAGATCGGGCATCGCCTTGAGACATTCGTGCCCCCACCACACACCATGGCGCGGTGACAGGGCATAGGCCATGGCCGTAACCGCCTCTTCCGGGGTGTCACCCAGCCGCAGGCGGCGGGCGTAATCCAGACAGGCCTCACCCACCCGGGCGACCGAACGGATGTCTTGCGCCATTTCCGGCATGGTGGCGAACAGATCGGCGGCAACCTGCAGGCGCAGGCCGGGAGCCACTTCTTGTGTCGGGGGGGTGGTGCGGTCAGCGCTGTGGGTCATGGCGGTCAGTTGATCATTACCATCGGGGCCTTGATCGTCATCATGCCGCCAGACCCGTGGTCTGCGGTCGCCCCGCCATTGGTTTTCAGCGCCATCTGCGCATCAATGGTAATCTTTGGTGAAGAAATCGTGATCGACCCCGTGTCGATGACGATGCTGGACCCGCCGACCTTCAATTCGATCTTGGAGGTGGATTCGATGGTCAGCGCGCCGGTGACTTTGTGGTCTTCCTTGCCGTCCACCGTGGTCTTGACGTCGCCACCGACGGTGCTTGTCTGATTCGTGGTGATCTTGGTGATGCGGTTGTTGTGCACGATGTGTTTGTCATCGTTCATGACGACCGTGACCATATCC
>CAMFLG010000514.1 GCA_945957495.1 uncultured Pseudorhodobacter sp.
CCCGTCGCTTCTGGCGCTGTCGGCCTGGCTGAAGGCCAATCCGGCGGCAAAGGTGATGCTGGTGGGGCATACCGATGCGGTGGGCGGGTTGGCGGCGAACGTCAGCCTGTCAAAGCGGCGGGCGGAAAGCGTGCGTGCGGTGCTGATTTCGCGGCACGGGATTCCTGCGGCGCAGGTGAGCGCCGATGGCGTGGGGCCCTTGGCGCCGCGCGCCAGCAATCTGGACGCGGCGGGTCAGGCGCAAAACAGAAGGGTCGAAGTCTTTGTGACTTCGACCCAGTAGATTTGCGGGATTATCGGCGGGTTGGGATCACCAGTTGTCCGGGCCCTTGTCGATATAGCGGCGGGCCAGAAAGTCGATGAAGGCGCGCACTTTCGGCTGGGTAAAGCGGCCCGGCGGATAGACCGCGTAGATGCCAAGGGTTTCGACGGGCAGGCCGGGGATGGCCTCTTCGATCAAGCCCTGCTTCATCGCATCGGCGTAAAGGAATGACGGCAGATAGGCGATGCCAAGGCCGGACACGGCGGCGTTCAGCAGGGATTGGCCATCGTTGACGGTCAGCCAGCCTGCGGTGCGCACCTGACGCCGTTCACCTGAGGGGGCGATGACCTTCCAGACGTTGCCGTTGGCCTGATTGGAATAGTGCAGCAGCTTGTGGTCATTCAGATCGTCGATTTTCAGGGGGCGTCCGTATTTCTGGAAATAGGACGGCGCGCCGATCATGCGTTTGGTGGTTTCGGTCAGCTTGCGGGCGCGAAGGCTGCTGTCTTCCAGATCGCCGACACGGATGGCCATGTCAAAGCCTTCGGAAATCAGTTCCACATAGCGGTTGTTCAGCACCATGTTGACGGTGATGTCGGGGTATTCCAGCAGGAAGTCCCCCAGGATCGGCGACAGCAGGTTGACCCCGAAATCGGTGGCCACAGAAATGCGCAACAGGCCCGAGGGCGCGGATTGCATGGACGTGACCAGCGCGTCTGCCTCGCCCGCATCGTTCAGCACACGACGGGCGCGGTCGTAATAGGCCAGGCCAATCTCGGTTGGCGACACACGGCGGGTGGTACGGTTCAGAAGCCGCGCGCCAAGCCGGGCCTCCAGCGCCGAGACGTGTTTCGAAACGGCAGATTTCGAAATCCCCATCTTCTTTGCGGCGTCGGTAAAGCCGCCTTGGTCAACGACCGTGGCAAAGGCTTCCATTTCAGTCAAACGATCCATTGTTTTCCCCATGCGAGCAGTGTGGGCAGATAAGCCGTTATTGATCGCAAATCGGGCAGGATCGCGGCAGGGCTGCGTCCTATCCGGGGTATTACAGCGGATCGTTGAAGGCAGGGAAACGGCGAAGAGACGGATTCGCGGCGTGGGTGGGCGGCGAAAGGGCGGGGTTTTGCGCTGATTCCGCCATGACAAGCCCCGCATGGGCTGCGCGCCCGTGGCATCGCTTTGTCCTGGGTGAAGGTTAAAGAAAGGTTAAGGGTAATATCAACCCATTGTTTTTATTCACGCCAGATCCTGTCCCGACCCGGGACGGGGCTGTTACAGCCCCGCCGCCAGCCGCGCGCCCTGATCAATCGCGCGCTTGGCATCCAGTTCGGCGGCCACATCGGCGCCCCCGATCACATGTGCCGCAATCCCGGCCTGCGCCAGCCTGTCGGCAAGGCCCCGGTCCGGCAATTGTCCCGCACACAGCACCACTGAGCCGACCGGCAGCACCTCTTCCACCCCGTCGCGGGCAATGCGAAGGCCCTGCGGGGTGATTTCCAGATAGGAAACGCCGCCCAGCATCCGGACGCCCTTCATCTGCAACGCGGCGCGGTGAATCCATCCGGTTGTCTTGCCCAAGCCCCGCCCCGGCTTTTCCGGTTTGCGCTGCAACAGCCAGACCTGACGGGCGGGCGGGGTGGGGGCAGGCGTGGCCAGCCCGCCCGCGCTGTCTTTCGGGTCGCCGATGCCCCATTCCTGCCGCCACAGATCGGCGTCCAGCGTCGGGGAATCGCCGCCCGCCACCAGAAACTCTGCCACGTCAAAGCCGATGCCGCCCGCGCCGATCACCGCCACGGATTTGCCCACCGGCGCGCCGCGCAGCACGTCGATATAGCTAAGGGCGGCCTCCTGCCCCGGAATGCCCGGATCGCGCGGCACGACACCGGTGGCGATGACCACCTCATCAAAGCCGCGCAGATCATCAACGCCCGCCTCTTGCCCCAGCCGCAGGGTGATGCCCGCCTGCGCCACCGATGCCGCGAACCAATCGACAAGGCCGTTGAATTCCTCTTTGCCGGGAACCAGCCGGGCCAGGTTCAACTGTCCGCCCAGCTGCGCCGCGCGGTCAAACAGCGTGACCTGATGGCCGCGCCGTGCCGCCACCAGCGCCGCCATCAACCCGGCGGGACCAGCGCCGACAACGGCCACGGTTTTAACGGTGCTGGCCGGTTCATAGCGCAGCAGGGTTTCGTGGCAGGCCTGCGGGTTGACGAGGCAAGAGGTCAGCTTGCCGGAAAAGGTGTGGTCCAGACAGGCCTGATTGCAGGCGATGCAGGGGGCGATTTCAGCGGCGCGGTCGGTGGCGGCCT
>CAMFLG010000515.1 GCA_945957495.1 uncultured Pseudorhodobacter sp.
GACTCATCGTGGGCTCGCCAGCGGCGTCCGCTATGTCACCGGCCATCGCCAGGCCAACGAGCCGCTTGATCTCGACTGGGCGAGCCTTGCCGATCCCGACACGACGCTCGTCGTCTACATGGGCCTTTCCAACATCGAGGAACTCGTCGGCGAACTCGTTGCCCACGGACTCCCGATGAGCACGCCCGTTCTTGCGGTGTGTCAAGGCACGACGCCCGGGGAACGGCGACTATGCACTCGCCTTGCTGCGCTGGCTGAAGCCGCGCGCGAGGCGGCGCGATCGCTGCTGACGGCTTCCCTTCTTTAAGCGACCGCGTTGAAGGTCAGGCTGATGGCCTGCCAAGCGTCATTCCGGTTGCGCAGCACAGCGATCAACAGGGCGGCAAAGCGTGGCAGATCGGCGCCAGTTTCGTCCACCGCCCCCGTCACCACATAGCGCTGCGTCACGAGGGCCGTATCGGGGCCAAGCGATTGCACGGCGCCCTTTCCCGTCACCAGCCGCGATTGCGCGAAGATGCCGTTGAATTCCTGCGCCATCGCGTGGCGCACATCCTCGCGCGTTTCTGCGGTGATGCCGGTGAGGGTCAGAAACATGCCCTCTGCCGCCAGCAGCGCGGCGATGGCGGTGGCGTCCTGTTGCGCGAAGGCGGCGGCAAAGCTGCGGGCAAAATCGGCGGGGATCATGGTTGCGGCACTAGTTTGCCGGGGTTCATCAGATTGAGCGGGTCCAGCGCGGTCTTGATCCGGCCCATGGCCGCCCAGGCGGGCCCATGTTCGGCCTGCATGGCGTAAAGCTTGCCCATGCCGATGCCATGTTCCCCGGTTACGGTGCCGCCCAGACGCAGGGCGCGTTCGGCCATGCGTTTGGCCAGCGCCTCTGCCTCGGCCAGTTCCGCCGGGTTATCGGGGTGGATCAGCAGGATGGCGTGAAAGTTGCCATCGCCCACATGGCCCAGAATTGGCCCTGGGATGGAAGATGCGGCGATATCGGCCTGAGTTTCCTGCACCGCCGCGGCAAGGGCAGAGATCGGCACACAAACATCCGTCACGATGGCCTTGCAGCCGGGGCGGCTGGCCAGAATGGCCGGATAGGCCTGATGGCGCATCTTCCACAGGCGGTTGCGATCTTCTTGCGCGCTGGCCCATGCGAAGCTGTCGCAACCGAAGCTTTCGGCGATCTCGCCAAAGCGTTTGGCTTGTTCGTCAACATGGGCCGGGCTGCCGTGGAATTCGATCAGCAGCAGCGGTGAAAGTGGCAGGTGGGTTGCCGAATGGGCGTTGCAGGCGGCGACGCTGGCCTGATCCAGCAGTTCGATGCGCGCCATGGCAAGGCCGGATTGCATGGTGGCGATGACGCAATCGACCGCCGCTGCGATGGAGGGAAAGGCGCAACTGGCGGCCGAAACCGCCTCTGGCTGGCCATGCAGGCGCAGGGTGAGTTCGGTGATCAGGCCCAAGGTGCCCTCTGACCCGACCATCAGCGCCGTCAGGTCGTAGCCGGAGGAGGATTTCGGCGCGGCGGTGCCGGTGCGGATAATCTCACCGCCCGCAAGAACCGCTTCCAGCCCCAGCACGTTGCTGCGCATCGTGCCATAGCGCACCGCGGTGGTGCCAGAGGCGCGGGTGGCGGCCATCCCGCCCAGACTGGCATTGGCGCCGGGATCAACCGGAAAGAACAGGCCGGTGGCGCGCAGTTCCTGATTCAGCGCCTCGCGCGTGATGCCGGGCTGGACCACGGCGATCATGTCTTCGGGATGCACCTGCAAGACCTTGTTCATAAGGCGGAAATCAACGGTGAGTCCGCCCTGAAAGGCCAAAGCGTGCCCCTCCAGCGAGGTGCCTGCGCCCCATGCGATCAGGGGGATGCGATGGCGTGCCGAAATCGCGGCGATGGCGGCGACCTCGGCGGTGGAGATGGGGTAGGAGATGGCGTCGGGCGGCGGCCCCTGCCAGTGGCTTTCGCTTTGCCCATGCAGGGCGAGATCGGGTGTTGCTGTGGAAAGCCGGTCGCCAAGCAGATCGGACAGGGCGGAAAGGGCGGCGGGTTGGAGCATGGGATGGTCTGGCCTTTGCTTCTGCGGCGTCACGCCCGGGCCCAGCCCTGCAACGCGACGGCCAGATCGCCGTAGCCGGTAAAGCGCCGCTCATAGGCCAGACCCAGACGGCGGGCGCAGTCCTGGGCCTTGGCGTCAAGCGCGGGATCTTCGGTTTGCGCCTGATATACCAGCTTGGTGTAATTGCCGAAATACATGTCGCGCAGTTGCGGGTGGCGATCCAGCCCCATCGGGCGCCAGACGAAGGCGTCGAACTGCCGGACCAGAAAATCTGTCAGGTAGAACGCAGAAATCTCCGAATCCAGATGTTCGGCAAAGCGATCGTTGCCTTCAAAAAACGAATAACAATGCGGGCCTGCGATCATCTCGACGCCCAATTCCTTGCACTTTTCCTGCAAAAGTCCACCGGTTCCACAATCGGCATAAAGGATGAAGATTGCCCCGTAAGTTGATTTGTGTTCGGCCACGGCATCGGCCACGGCGGCGGTGATTTTATCGGGGTACAGG
>CAMFLG010000516.1 GCA_945957495.1 uncultured Pseudorhodobacter sp.
CGTGCTGGGCGCGCTGTCTTCGGGTCTGCTGCTGTATGGCGCGTCGCTGGTTTATGGTTTTGCCGGGACGACCGCCTATGATGGCATCCTGTCCACGCTGGGCGGCGAGATCCCCTTGGGCCTGCTGTTCGGTCTGGTGCTGGTGATCGCCGGTCTGGCGTTCAAGGTGTCGGCGGTGCCATTCCATATGTGGACGCCCGACGTTTACGAAGGCGCGCCGACGCCGGTGACGGCGTTCTTTGCAACCGCGCCGAAAGTGGCGGCGATGGCACTGATCGCGCGGGTGGTGTTTGGCGCCTTTGGTGGCATCGTGCATGAGTGGAGCCAGGTTCTGGCGGCGCTGGCGGTGTTGTCGATGTTTGTGGGCGCGATTGCCGCCATCGGGCAGCGCGACATCAAACGCCTGATGGCCTATTCCTCGATTGCGCATATGGGCTTTGCCCTTGTGGGTCTGGCGGCGGGCACGGCGGAAGGTGTGCAGGCGATGCTGATCTACATGGCGATCTACGTCACGATGAACCTGGGCACCTTTGCCTTCATCCTGTCGATGGAGAAAGACGGCAAGCCGGTGACAGATATCGACAGCCTGAACATGTTCTCGAAACGCGAGCCGCTGAAGGCGCTGGCGATGCTGGTGCTGCTGTTCAGCCTTGCAGGCGTGCCGCCGATGCTGGGCTTTTTCGGGAAGTTCTATGTGCTGCGCGCGGCGGTGGATGCCAACATGACCTGGCTGGCGCTGGCGGGGGCTGTGGCCTCGGTCATCGGGGCGTTCTATTACCTGCGGGTCGTCTATTTCATGTATTTCGGCAAGGAAGGCGCCGGTGTGGACAGCCGGATGGCCCCTGTGCAATGGCTGATGCTGGTGGCGGTCGCTGCGGTGATGTTGTTGGGGGTGATCAACCTGTTCGGCATTGAACCTGCGGCTGCCGTGGCGGCGCAAGCGCTTGTCGGCTAGGCCGGACTGGCCTTTGGGCGTGGCGCGCCACGTCCTTGCCACGGTGGACAGCACGAACGCCCATGCCTTGCGGCTGGCCCCGGAGCTTTCGGGGCCTGCTTGGTTTCTTGGTTTGGAGCAGACTGCGGGGCGAGGGCGGCGGGCGCGGCCCTGGGCCAGCCCGAAGGGGAATTTCTACGCCACGCTGCTGATGCAACCCACGGAACCGGCAGAGCGGGTGGCGCTGCGGTCCTTTGCGGCGGCGCTGGCGCTGCGGCAGGCCTTTGTGGACCTTACCGGGGTGCCGCAGGCCTTTGCGCTGAAATGGCCGAATGATGTGCTGTTGAACGGGGGCAAGGTGGCGGGGATCTTGCTGGAAAGCACGGGGCTGGGGACAGCGGCGGCGCAACTGGCGATTGGCGTTGGCGTCAATCTGATCGGCGCGCCGGAGGCGTCGATGGTCGAGCCGGGCGCGGTGGTGCCGGTGTCGGTTCTGGGCGAAACCGGGCTGCGGATCGAGCCCGAGGCGTTTCTGGCGGCGCTTGCGCCCGCCTATGCGCAGTGGGAGGCGGTGTTCCTGCAGGACGGCTTTGCGCCGTTGCGCGCGGAATGGTTGGCCCATGCCGCGCGTCTGGGCGAACCCATCCGCGCCCGCACCGGCGCGCAGACCCGCGAGGGGGTGTTCGAAACCATCGACAGCGCCGGAAATCTGATCCTGCGCATGAGCCATGGCCCTGTCGCCATTCCGGCGGCAGAGGTGTTTTTCTAGGGGGCGGGCATGCTTCTGGCGATTGATTGCGGCAACACCAACACGGTGTTTTCGATCTGGAACGGGGATCGGTTCATCGCCACCTGGCGCATTGCCACGGATCACAAGCGCACGGCGGATGAGTATTTCGTCTGGTTGTCCTCTTTGATGATGCTGACCAAGACCGAGGCGCGGATCAGCGAGGCGATCATCTCATCAACCGTGCCGCGCGTGGTGTTCAATCTGCGGGTGCTGTGCGACCGCTATTTCAGCTGCCGTCCGCTGGTGGTGGGCAAGCCCGGCTGTGCCTTGCCGGTGGCGCCGCGCGTAGATCAGGGCACTACGGTTGGCCCGGACCGGCTGGTGAACACGGTGGGCGGATTTGACCGTCACGGCGGCAATCTGATCGTGGTGGATTTCGGCACCGCCACCACCTTTGACGTGGTGGATTTCGACGGCGCCTATGTTGGCGGTGTCATCGCCCCCGGCGTCAACCTGAGCCTTGAGGCGCTGCATATGGCCGCCGCCGCCCTGCCACACGTCGATATTACCAAGCCCGCGCAGGCGATCGGCACGAATACAGTGGCCTGTATGCAGTCAGGCGTGTATTGGGGCTATGTCGGCCTGATCGAGGGCATCGTGCGCGAGGTCCGCAAAGAGCGGGAAATGCCCATGAAAGTCATTGCCACCGGGGGCCTTGCATCATTGTTTGCTCAGGGAACTGAGCTTTTTCACTCCATTGAGGACGATTTGACCATGCATGGCCTCGTCCTCATCAACGCATTCAATAAGGAAATCGCATGAGCGGTGAGCGGCTGATTTATCTACCATTGGGCGGGGCCGGCGAGATCGGCATGAACGCCTATGTCTATGGC
>CAMFLG010000517.1 GCA_945957495.1 uncultured Pseudorhodobacter sp.
AAGCTGAGACCCGGCAGCCATAGCGCGGCGGCCACGGCGCCCGCAAAGGCGCCGGTCATTGCAAGCGTGTAAAGGCTGAACGGTTTCAGCAGATGCGCGGTGAAAATCAGCAGCACCCGCGCCGCCAGAAAGGCAAAGAAGAACGCCGACAGCCATTTGGCGGCGTTCACCTCGGTTTCGCCCGCCTTGATCAGGGCGGCGGGGCCAAGGCCGATCAGGCTGGCCTCGATGGCGATGGCGATGCCGCCGAATATCAGCGCGAGCCAATGGGCGCGGAACGGTTCTGCCGCATGGGCGGCGGTGCTGACATCGGCCTTGCTGGCAGGCCCCGCAACGACGACAAGTGCCGCACAGGCGACGGCGCAGGCGCCAAAGGTCAGCGCCGGGTTATTGCCCAAGGCCACGAACAGCAGTGGCGCACCGATGGCACCGATGCCAAAGGTCGCGTTCAGCAGGCTGAGCATGGCCGGGCCGCGCGCCCCAAAGGCCCGCAGCACGCGCGGGTTGAAAACCACCGTGGCACAGCCGTAGCCCGCGCCGAAAATCACCGCCCCCGCCAGGGTGACGCCCCATCCCAGGCCGGTGGCGATCAACGCAGCCCCCAGCGTCATCAGGATCAGGACTGCGCGCGGCGTGGTGCGCGCGCCCCAGACGAACATGCCTGCCACGCCGATGGCGCAGCCGATCCAATGCGCCGAAACCAGCAACCCGGCCTGCCCGATGCTGACCCCGAACGCCCGCGAAAACGCCGGAAGGGCTGGCCCGTACAGCGACTGCCCTGCCCCCATCAGCACGAAAGTCGCGATGCCCACCAACAAAAGGGCGGCGTTGGTTTTGATCAATTCGCGCAAGGCAGGACTCCGGTTCGACGGCCCCGTCTCGCCTGCAAGCCGGGCACTGTCAACGGGCGGCGCTTGCGAAAGTGCGGCTGACGCGGCAAGTTGGACCCAGAACGGAGAGCCCGCATGAATTTTGATCTTTCCGCCTTCCTGCCCTATCAATTGGCGGTGGTGGCAAGCCGCGTCTCGAAAGAGTTTGCCGAACGCTATCGGGTGGAATTCGGCCTGACGATCCCGGAATGGCGGGTTTTGGCCCATATGGCGCAGTTCGATGCGGTGTCGGTGCGCGAGATACAGGCGCGTGTCGATATGGACAAATCCAAGGTCAGTCGCGCCGCTGCCCGGCTGGAGGCGACCGGCCTGATCGAAAAGCGCGGCGACCCCAAGGACCGCCGCCTGCTGGACATGCGGCTGACGGACAAAGGGCGCGACCTGATGGCGCGCATCACCCCGATTGCCGAGACCTATCAGGCCGAACTGCTGGCCCGCATCGGCGCGCAGGCACCGGAGTTTCGCGCCGCCGTGGTGCGGCTGTTGGAGGACAAATGATTACGCTTTATGACTATTGGCGGTCGTCGGCCGCTTACCGGGTGCGCATGGCGCTGAACCTCTTGGGGCTGCGCTATGACCGGGTTCAGGTGGATCTGACCAAGGGCGAACAGCGCGGGGCGGAAAACACTGCGCGCAATCCGCAGGGGCTTGTCCCGACGCTGGAGATTGACGGGCTGGTTCTGACGCAATCGCTGGCGATCATCGAATATCTGGATCAGACCCGCGGCGGGCTGCTGCCCAGCGACGCCGTAAGCCGGGCGCAGGTGCGCGCATTGGCCTATGCAATTGCGATGGAGATTGCGCCGGTGTGCAACCTGTCGGTGCGGACCCATGTTGCCAGTCTGGGGGGCATGAGTGCCGAAGACTGGCAGCGCCATTACATCGGCAAGGGTCTGGCCGCGTTTGAGGCGATGTTGGGGGATGCCGGACAGTATTGCCATGGCGATGCAATCAGCATGGCCGACCTGTGCCTTGTGCCACAGGTTTATAATGCGGAACGCGTGGGGATTGACGTGACGTCTTTCCCCCAAATCACGCGGATCGTTGCAAACCTGCGGACAGTCCCCGCCATCGCGGCGGCGCATCCCGACACCGTCAAACCCTGAGGGCCAGCATGACCGACATCTTCATCCTTTCCGGCGCGCGTACCGCGATTGGCACCTTTGGTGGCGCGCTTGCCGCGCTGCCGCCGACTGACACGGCAACCCATGCCAGCAAGGCCGCGATTGTGCGTGCCGGGGTTGATCCGGCGCAGATCGGGCAGGTGGTGTTCGGCCATGTTCTGAACACCGAGCCGCGCGATATGTACCTTAGCCGGGTGGCGGCGATGAATGCCGGTATCCCGGAAACCACCCCGGCGATGAACGTCAACCGGCTGTGCGGGTCGGGGGCGCAGGCGATCGTTTCGGCGATGCAGGCGCTTTTGCTGGGCGATGCCGAAATGGCGCTGGCGGGCGGGGCGGAAAGCATGAGCCGCGCGCCCTATGCGGTGCAGGCGGCGCGCTTTGGTCAGAAGATGGGCGACACCAAGATGCTTGACATGATGGTGGGGGCGCTGACCTGCCCGTTTGGCACCGGGCATATGGGGGTGACCGCAGAGAATGTCGTGGCCCGCTATGGCATCAGCCGCGCCGATCAGGATGCCTTCGCGCTGGAAAGCC
>CAMFLG010000518.1 GCA_945957495.1 uncultured Pseudorhodobacter sp.
GACGGGGGCTTTGCGCCCCCGCGCGCCCTTCGGGCGCTGCCCCCGCAGAGTATTTTTGCCAAGATGAAGGCAAATTTTAGCTAAATTGTCGGGGTTTGCTTTGGGTTGGCTTAGGGCCTGCCGAAGGCTTGGGCGATGACAAACAAGAGGGCCTTCAGAAGCGCCCAGTAAAGCGCGCCGACCAGCCCCCAAGCGGCGGTGCCGACGGCGAGGCCTGCGGCGATGAAATAGCCGTCCCGCTCCATCATCCCAAGCGCGATCAGGATGATGGTGATGGACGGCAGGATGTTGCCGAAGGGCACCGGCGCCATGATCAAGAGGCTGAGTGCAAGGCAGAAGGCGCCCAGCAGCCGTTCGGCGCGGGCGGTGCTGAGGGCGCGCCAGCGCGGGGTGAGGATGCGTTCGATGCGGGCCAGCCAAGGCTCTGCCCGGCGCAGCACGGCCAAGAGGTCGGCGCGTTTGAAGCTGCGGTTGCCGATGAAGCCGGGCAGTTGGATCGGCCAGCCCAGCATCATCTGCAAGGTCAGATAGACCAACGGCAGGCCGGTGATGGCAGAGGTGCCGGGAATGCTGGGGATGGTGTTGGGCAGGGCGAACAGGATCAGCAGCGTCGGGCGGGCATGCGATTTGATGCCGTCGAGCAGGTCTTGCAGGGTGATCCGCTCTGCCGTCGCGGTGCTGGCGAGGTGCAGCAATTCCTGCGACAGCGGTGGTTCATCCTGTTCGGGGTCGGCGGTCATCATACACTCCGGTTTCGCGCGATGTCATGGCGCGGATTGGCGGGAAAGGCGAGGGGCGGCAGCGCGGTTGCGCGGCTTTCCCCCGGGATGTAGACGGGGGCAAAGGGGAATGGCATGGGCTTGGCAGTGATCACGGGCGCGGGGGCGCCGGGCGGCATCGGGATGGCTTGCGCGCGGGCGCTGGGGGCGCAAGGCTATGATCTGGTGATCACCGCGACCACGGGGCGGATATTCGCACGGGCGGCGGAGTTGGTGGCCGAGGGGTTCAAGGTGACGGCGCATCAGGCCGATCTGACCGACCCTGTTCAGGTGGCGCGGCTGGCGGATGCGGTGGGGCCGGTGGCGGTGCTGGTGAACAATGCCGGGATGGGTTCGGTTGCCGAGCCGTCGCAATCGCTGGGCTTTTTGCAGATCGACCCGGATAAGTGGCGGCGGTCGATGGATATTTCGCTGACCACTGCCGTTCTGGTGACGCAGGCGTTTCTGCCGGGGATGCTGGCGGCGGGTTATGGGCGGGTGATCATGATGGCCTCCGTCACCGGGCCTTATGTCTCCAACATCGGCGAGACGGCCTATTCGGCGGCCAAGGCCGGGATGGTGGGGTTGACGCATGGGCTGGCCTTGGAGGTGGCGGCGCAGGGCGTGACGGTGAACGCGGTGGCGCCGGGCTGGATTGCGACGGAAGCCGCCACCGAGGCAGAGGCGCGCGCCGCCCTAGCCACGCCGCCGGGGCGGGCGGGGCGGCCCGATGAGGTGGCGGCGGTGGTGGCGTTCCTTGCCTCTGCCGGGGCGTCTTATGTCAATGGCGCGGTGATTGTGGTGGATGGCGGCAACATTTTGCAGGAGCGCAAGGCATGACCCCTGCGGCACGGCTGTCGGCGGCCATCGAGATTCTGGACCGGATTCTGGCTGGCGCCCTGGCCGAACAGGCGCTGACCAACTGGGGCCGGGCCAACCGCTTTGCCGGGTCTGGCGACCGGCATGCGTTGCGCGATCTGGTCTATGATGCGCTGCGCTGCAAGCGGTCTTATGCGGCGCTGGGGGGCGGGCTGACTGGGCGCGGATTGGTGCTGGGCGGCCTGCGCGACCGGGGGATTGATCCGGCGGGGCTGTTCACCGGCGAGGGCCATGCGCCGGCGGTGGTTGCAGCGGCGGAGGCCGGCCGGGCGCCGGTTGGGGCCGAGGCGCTGGATTGCCCGGACTGGCTGTTGCCACCGTTGCAGGCGGCGCTGGGGGCAGAATGTGACGCGGTGCTGCAGGCGATGCGGGCGCGCGCACCGGTGTTCTTGCGGGTGAATGAGGCCAAGGCCAGCATTTCTATGGCGCAGGCGGTTCTGGCCGAGGATGGCATTGTCACGGCGTTGAATCCGATTGCGAAGACCGCGCTGGAAGTCACGGAAAATGCAAGAAAAGTTCAAAACTCGCGCGCCTATGTCGAGGGGCTGGTGGAACTGCAGGATGCCGCCAGTCAGGCCGTGGTGCAGGCGCTGCCGCTGCGTGAGGGCATGGTGGTTTTGGACTATTGTAGCGGTGGCGGCGGCAAGGCGCTGGCCATGGCGGCGCGCGCCAAGCTGACGCTGTTTGCGCATGACGCAGAGCCGCGCCGGATGAAGGATATTCCGGCCCGTGCGGCTCGGGCGGGGGCCACGATCCGGATCACGGAAAACCCTTCTGTGGCAGCACCTTATGATCTGATCCTCACCGATGTTCCCTGCTCTGGCTCTGGCAGTTGGCGGCGCGATCCGCAGGGCAAATGGGCGCTGACCCCGGCGCGGCTGACGGAATTG
>CAMFLG010000519.1 GCA_945957495.1 uncultured Pseudorhodobacter sp.
CTAGATCGGAGTGCGCCACTTTCTTATCCGCCCAAGTTCTAGCAAAGTCGGCGCTTTCCTTGGCAGTTTTAAGATGCGAATTGAAGGTTTCCTCATCTACTGTTCCCTTAAAGAGGTCTGCAAAACCTAAAATGGAGACGTTTCTCTTCTTCTTTTTCGTGTCATAAGCGCGGTCAGTAAGCCTTCGGATGCCTAGCAGCGTGGAGTCATAAAGTATTCTGTCAAGTTTATGTGCGAACACTTCGGAAACAGAATAGATGAGATCAAGCCGCTGCTTATTCGTGCCAAAAATAGACATATAATATCTCCAGGTTAGTCGGAGATGGCAAATTTCCTGATAACAATGATAGAAAAGTGTTCCAGAATCTTCCCCAAGGTAGTCTATGTATCTCTTCTGATCGTCGTTCAATTTATTCCCCAAGAGTTCATTTCAGTGTAGCTTGTGCGCTGGCACACTACGTTGCAACCCCCTTCACCCTTCCTTAACCATCCCTCCCCTACCCTCACCCTTGCATTTCCCCTTAATGTATGCATATAAATGTGGGAGTGGGACGAAACCAATCGCCAAGCCAACCTCGCCAAGCATGGCGTAGACTTTCTGGCTGTCGCCGAGTTCGACTGGTCAACAGCAACGATTGAGCCCGACCTGCGGACTGACTACGGCGAAGACAGGTTCAAGTGCATAGGTCGCATTGGTGAGCGGCTTTTTGTCCTGATCTATTCCCCGCGCGGGGAAAGGCGGCGTCTGATCAGCTTGCGGAAGGCGAATTTGAGGGAAATCGACAAGTGGCTTATGTGAAAGACCATCGCAGCGGCAATATGATCTTGCTGCCAACGCCCGAGGAAGACGCAGTCATCACCGCAGCGGCACTGTCCGATCGGGATAATCCGCCGTTGACCGATGATGAACTTGCCAGCATGCAGCCCGTCTGGGCCTTCCCCGAACTCGTCGCCGTCTTGCAGCACCACGGCAAACTTGGCCGCCCCGCCCTGCCCAAGGCGGAAAAGAAGCAGCGCGTCACGCTTTTTCTGGATCCCGACGTGCTGGCGGCACTGAAACAGGGCGGCAAGGGCTGGCAAACCCGCGCCAATTCCACGCTGCGCAAGGCCTTGGGTTTGGCGGGAAAACCCTAACAAACCGTTAAAACCACCGCCCCAACCCACTGACAAAAAACAAGAAAATATTGTCCCGGGCCGGGACACCCATTCCCCCAACATGCTGCACCCGAGCCTTCGAACGGGAAAGCGGTCAGCTGGATCGTCTTTATCCCGGCCATGGTTAGGTCGGTTCTCGGCCTGCCGAATTACTGCTGGCAACCGTTGCATCGCACCGACACGGCTGAACCAAGGCGCGTCTTGGCAAAAGGCGGGCCTTGCTATGCAGGCCGCGCGCGCCTACATTCGGCCCTGGCGGGTTCTGCTCTTCTCGTGTGAGGCCCTTTTCCAGTGGCCGATAAGCATCTCCGAGGGAGCTGGCTCTGGCAAGATCCTGGTCTTGCTACCTGGTGACCAACCTGAACACTCAGGCTCTCGGGAAATTCACGCCTTCACGGCCGCTGCGGGCCCGCCACCTTTGCCCCTTCCCGCAGCGATCCGCCAGCGGCGCTATTCCTTGGTGGTGATCCGCACCGGCATCAGGCGCGACACATTGGGCGCGCGGCTGCCGCCTTTCGGGCCTTCGGGGTCTTCGGCCAGACGCATCACCGCGATGGCGAACTGCACCCCGGCAAAGACCACGCCGTTCATCACGATCATCATGATCGCCGCGACCCAGCCCATGCTGGATTGAAAGATCAGATGGCGCAACCCGGCCACATCCGCCCACAACAGCAGGCCCAGAAACACCACCGACAGGCCAAAGCCATAGGCGACGTTGACGATGTAAAGCTTGATGAGTTTTGGCATCTGCGCCTCCGTTTGCGCAAATCTAACACGCAGGGCCGCAAGTGAAAGTGCCGAATTGCCGCAGATCAGTTGATCGGCTGCGCAAAAATCAGCTCATGCCCGCCGCCGGTCAGCCGCAGGAAACCTGCGGTTTTCTCTATCCTGTCAACGGCTTGCAGGGCGATGAAATAGGCAGCCTCCTTTCCGATGTCGGGGCAGGCCATCTTGGTCGCCCCGATCGGGCCCAGCTTGAACGCGCTGCCGTCCTGCGTCAGATCGGCAAAGTAGCGGTTGCAGGGCCCCTGCCCCGTCACGCGCGCAGGCTCGCCCAGATTGAGCGTCACCTCACCGCCAAGCCGCACCTCGTCCACCGAGACAAGCCGCCAATCCATTTTGGAAAAATCTGTCACAACCGCCGTTTCATCCGCAAAAGCCGCCCCCGCCGCAAAGATCGCGGCAAAGAGCGGCGGCGCAGCCCCCCTCACTCTTCCGACACCGCGAAAATCAGCGTGTGGGCGCCGCCGGTCAAGGTCAGCGTGCCGTCCTCGCCCAAGGCCGCCGTATCCACCGCCGCCAATGCCGCAAGGAAATCCGCCTCTGCCTGCATATTCTCGCAGGCCATCATCGTGGCCC
>CAMFLG010000520.1 GCA_945957495.1 uncultured Pseudorhodobacter sp.
GCGGATGGTGATGTCGTCGCGGCCCTGCCGGATGCAATCGGCGATGGTGCGGCTGGAATGGCCGACCTTCAGCTTCAGATCCCACAGCATGTAAAGCATGGATTCGATGACGTTTTCGGCCCAGCCTGTGGTTTTCCACGGGGTCAGGAACAGCAGATCGACATCGGAAAACGGCGCCATTTCGCCCCGACCGAAGCCGCCGACGGCCAGAACCGCCAGCCGTTCAGAGGTGGTAGGGTTGGCGGCGCGGTGCAAATGATCATGCGCCAGAATGAAGGCGGTGCTGACCAGCACATCCGTCAGATGGGATTGACCCGAGATCAGCGCCCGCGCCGCAAGCGGTCGGGCAGCAAAGGCCGCTGACAACGCGGCATTGGCCCGGGCCTTCGCCTCGTTCAGATGCCGCACCGCGATGGCCCGTGCCTCGCGGGTGTCCAACGGCTGGGGCAGATCGGCCAAGATGCGGGCCAGAACGGCGGGGCCGTCAATGATCTGAGCCGCCGGAAGCAGCAGGTCCGGCGCGGTCTTGACGGGTTCGGGCTTTAACATCGGTCGGGTCCGGTCAGGTGGCCGCGATCACGACCCAAAGCCGCCAAAGCTGCGCGGCGCCGGGTCGATCACCACGGGTGCACCGTTTTGCACCTGTGCCACGGCCAACGCGCGTTCGTTGGTGCCGTTCGGCAGCAGCCGGAACACGCCGTTCACCCCGACAAAGCCGTTGCTTTGCGTCAGCGCCGATTTGCTGATCACGCCCCCCTTGGCCTTTTGCGTCAGGGCGCCGATGGCGGCCATGCCGTCATAGGCCAGCCCGGAGATCGGGTGCGGTGCCTCGCCGAACATGGCGTTATAGCGCGACTGATACTGCGCATAAAGAGCAGGGTCGGGCAGCGCGAACCAGCCTCCCTGCACGCCGGGAAGCGCAAGCGTTGCCGAGGGGATATCCCAGCGGGTCAGACCGACATATTGCGTCATGCCGGGGGACAGGCCGTTTTCCGACAGCATCTGGGTGATCAACGGCAGGGCGCCTGCGGTATCGGCTGTCAGGAAGATCGCCTGCGCGCCGGTGGATTTTGCGGTGGCGGCCAGCGCCGGGGCGGCGGAAACCACGCCGTTTTGCGAGAATTCATAATCGCCAGTCGCCACGACCAGACCGCCTGCGCGGTCCACCCCGGCCTGAATGGCGGCACGGCCCTGTTCGCCCGCCGCATTGCGGTCATGCACGATCATGATCTTGGAGCGGCCAGAGCGCACCGCAAAGGAGCTGAGCCGGTTGGCGGTGTTGGCAAAGGTTGGCCCCAGCACAAAGACGTTGTTGCCCGCGATGTCGGGGTTGTTCGAGAAGGCCAGCACGTTCACGCCAGAGCCCGCTACGGCCACACCGGCGGCATTGGCCTCTTGCGCGAAAACCGGACCAAGGATGATCTGCGCGCCCTCATTGACGGCCTGGGTTGCCATGGCGGCGGCCTGATTGGGCTGGCCTGCGGTTTTATAGACGCGCAGGTCGATCTGCGAATTGCCCAGATCGGCGATCGCCATACGGGCGGCGTTTTCCAAGGACCGCGCCAACAGCTCGTCGCTGGCCTGACCCGACCCGCCCGGCACCAGCAGCGCCACCTGAACCTTGCCCGAGGATGTGCCTGCGGTCGGGGTGGTCGTGGGCACGCAGGCGGCCAAAAGCAGGGCGGCTGCCACGGCGGCAATCTGGCCCAGCGACTTGCGGGCGCGCGTCAAAACGGACAACATGGAAATTCCTTATCCTCTGGAACCTTCTCTATTCTGGGCAGAGTAAGGGCTTTGCTGTGCGAAGTAAACTTGGGCGAAGCAAACTTGTCAGGGAGACAACCGGCGTGACCACGTTCAAACCCACGCCGCAGGTGCAACGCCTTGCGACGGGCCTGTATTTCATCGCAACGCCAATCGGCGCCGCGCGCGACATCACCTTGCGTGCGCTGGATATTCTGGCGTCCGCCGATGTGCTGGCAGCCGAAGATACCCGGACCTTGCGGCATCTGATGGAGATTCACGGCGTCGCACTCGGCGACAGACCGCTGATCGCCTACCACGAACATAACAATGACACGGCCCTGCCGCGCCTGTTGCGGGCGATTTCCGAAGGCAAATCGGTGGCCTACGCCTCGGAAGCGGGAACGCCGCTGATCTCCGACCCGGGGTTTCAACTGGGCCGCGCGGCGATTGCGGAGGGGCATCTGGTGCTGTCGGCGCCCGGGGCATCGGCGGTGCTGTGCGCGCTGACCGTGTCGGGCCTGCCCAGTGACCGGTTCCTGTTTGCCGGGTTTGCCCCGGCTGCGAAATCCGCGCGCGAGACGTTTCTGCGCGACCTGGCGCCAACACAGGCGACGCTGATCCTGTATGAATCGCCCAAGCGCGTTAAGGGATTATTGGATGATTTGGTGCAAAGTCATGGCGAGGGGCGTAACGCTGTGGTGTGCCGGGAACTGACCAAGCGATTCGAAGAGGTGACGCGCGGTACTTTGGGCGAATTGGCAGCGGCG
>CAMFLG010000521.1 GCA_945957495.1 uncultured Pseudorhodobacter sp.
GGTCCGGCGCGGCCTCGGACAGCATCATATAGGTCGCAATCGGCAGCACCGCGCGGCGCAGCTTTGGCACCAGTGCGCCGGTATAGCCGCCGGTACACAGCACGATGCGCGGCGCGGTCACGTCACCGCTGGCCGTGCGGGCGCGCTTTGTCGGGCGGTCAAGTTCCACCGACTGCACCGGCGCGGCCTCATAAATCCGCCCACCCAACCGCTCGATCTCGGCGGCGATGCCGCGCAGATAGTTCAGGGGGTGGATGTGGAAGGCCTGCGCGTCCAACAGGCCGTGATAGTAGCGATCGGTTGTCAGCCGCGCCCGGATCGCGGCGCGGTCCAGATAAGTGAACGTGTAGTCATAATCGCGGGCAAAGGCCTCGGCATGGGCGTGCAGATCGTCCGCCCGGTCAAACCGCCGCAGGTTCAACAGGCCGGGGCAGGGATCAACCCCACCGATGTTCAGATCGGCAATCGCCGCGCGCACCCGCGCGACGCCTTCCACCGAAAGCCGGTGCAGCGCCTTTGCCGCCCGATCGCCGACCTGAGCGGCAATCGCATCGCCCTCGCAGGCGTAAGAGGCCGAAACGATGCCGCCATTGCGCCCTGACGCGCCCCAGCCCACCCTTTCTGCCTCCAGTACCACCGGCCGCAACCCGCCCCGCGCCAGCTCCAGCGCCGTGGTCAGCCCGGCAAGCCCGCCGCCGACAATGATGCAATCGGCCTCCTCCCGTCCGGTCAGGCTGGGACGCGGCCGGTCCTCCGCCAGGGTGCGGCTGTAATAGCTGTCGATATAGCCCATCTCATGCGTCCAATTCGATCCAGACCGGCACATGGTCCGAAGGTTTGTCGCCGCCCCGCACTGCCTTGTCGATCTGACAGTCGGTCAGCAGATCCGCCGCTTGCGGCGACAGCAGCAGGTGGTCAATCCGGATGCCGTTGTTGCGCTCCCACGCGCCTGCCTGATAGTCCCAGAAGGTGTATTGGCCGGGCGCGGGGTTGCGGGCGCGAAACGCCTCTGTCAGCCCAAGGTTCAGCAACCGCCGGAACGCCTCGCGGCTTTGCGGCAGATACAGCGCGTCCCTGGCCCAGACTTCAGGTTTGGCGGCATCTTCGGCCTGCGGGATCACGTTGTAATCGCCGCAAAAGACCAACGCTTCCTCGCTGGTCAGCAGGTCCGCCACGCGCGCGCGCATCCGCGCCATCCAGGCCAGCTTGTAGCCATATTTCCCCGCGATCACCGGCTGCCCATCGGCCGCAAATTCAACCGGATTGCCGTTGGGCAGATACAGCCCGCAGACCCGCACGGCGGTCTTGCCCACCACCTTCGCCTCGATCCAGCGCGCCTGTTCGTCGGCCTCGTCCCCGGGCAAGCCGCGCACCACATCCTCCAGCGGCAGTTTCGACAGGATCGCCACCCCGTTGAAGCTTTTCTGGCCATGGGTTTCCACGGCATAGCCCATGGATTCAAACAGCTCGCGCGGAAAATCCTTGTCTTGTGATTTGATCTCTTGCAGGCAGACCACATCCGGATTGGCCTGCGCCAGCCAGGCGGGCAAAGCCTCGATCCGGGCCTTGATGCCATTGATGTTGAACGTGGCGATTTTCATGCGCGGCCTCCGGGTTTGAACCGTTCTAGGCCGCACAAGCCCCGCTTACAAGTCTTGCGCCACGCTGCGCCACAGCGCATCCAGTGCGTCGATCTCGGCCAGGTCGTAGCGGCTCAGGTCTTCCCAATAGCGTCCCGACGGCGCCATATACCCCAACGCCGCCTCACGGTTCAGTGCCGCGGCAACCTTTGCCGGATCGAAGGACAGCGGTTTGGCCCCGCGCGCCGCCTCAAGCGTCCCGCGCGGGAACAGCAGCCGCGACGGACCGTCAGACAGGTTGACCATGGCACAGCCTTGCGCCGCCGCCATCACCATCAGTCGTACGGATTTCGCCTCCAGACTGCGCAGGGTGATATCGGCGCGCAGCGGGTCGGGCGTGCCCGCGCCGTAAAAATGCGTAGGCCCATTCGCCGGATAATGCATGTCACAGCCGTAAACCGCGATCACCTTGGGGCGCAGCGCGTGCAGTGCCCAATAGGCCGCCGTATAGGCCATTGTCGCCCCGGCATAGACAAAGCCGCCCAAGGCATTCTGCGCCGGCACAAAATCAGCCTCCGTCACCAAAACCTGCCCCGGGCCGGGCACAGGGCGGCGATCTTCGGGGAAATCCCATGGATAGATCATCAGATCCCAGTCGGGCCGTACCCGCCAGGCGTTGTTGATGGCCAGAATTGTGTCAAAGCCGTCGCGCGGCCAGTCCGCCGCCTGCACCGCCATCGGCGCCGATCCCAGCATCAGCACAACGCTCATCGTGCGCCTGTCAGATCGAGAACGATGTGCCGCAGCCGCAAGAGCTGCTGGCATTCGGATTTTCAATCACAAACCGCGCACCGATCAATTCTTCGGTGTAGTCGATCACCGCGTTTGACAGGAAGGGCAGCGACACCTGATCGACCAGAACCTTCTGCC